>NZ_JAJCGT010000001.1:0-260369 GCF_020553185.1 Blautia sp. MSK18_10
AGATATCTAATCCTTTTAGGAATAAATATCTTCTGCTTTTAAGTTAATGACATTGTATATATTCAGGGTTTTTTGCAACTATTTTATATTTTACTGATGATATATTTTCTAAAACTGCTTCAGCAATATAATCATCTATAACAATACGAGGATGAATTGCTATTTCTGACTCCATCTTATACGCCTTATTCACCGCATCTCCAAAAAACATACTTTTCGAAGGGTCAACATAAGCATCACCATAAGATATTCCACCTCTAAAAAGAATTCTTTCTTTAATGAATCGTAAAAATATTGGCTCACAATTACACAATGCCACTTTAAATAGTTCGCCCTCATCTTTACGTTCATCAGATATTCCGTCTTTAAAGCCATAGAAAATATAAGCACAATCAGAAAATGTATATATTTTTCTAAAATACACCGTGTGCATCATATCATTTTGCTTGTTTCTTTCAAGCTCTTCATGAAAAATTTTGTTAATTTTATATGTCTCTTGAAAATCAACTCTATTTTGGCTTCCAAGAATATCTACAAATATGACTAAATATTTAGCGAAACCATTTGGCTCATTACTCATCAAAATCCACCTCTACTATTGTCCTTTTTCATTTAACTTCTTTATTACGCAAAGCTGTATCTGTTATAAACCTCGCCCATCCAAATACTGAATAGCTGTTGAAATCAAGGATAAGCATCGCTTATAAAAATACTCATAATGCCTTTTATCCTGAATATCCGTTTTTGTTGTTTCATGGTGTCGAATTCTAAAATTATTGCCAAGTATGGTAAGCTCATGAAATTCCTTTTCAAATAATTCTAAAAACGGCTGTTGATTATTACCCATATCCATTATAATCTTATTAACCGATTTCTTCTTATCTACAGTCGATGAGCAGTAATATGTCTTTAGTCTCTCAAATGCATCCCAAAGTTTCTCCACTGCAATTTGCAAATTGTTTTCATCATAATATTTTGAAGCCTCTTGTAATAACTCTTTCAGTCCTACTTCTTGAACAGACACTAATGAATTTTTATTTATCTGGGTATCAAATGTATTCATTAGCTTCCCCTTGGAAAGCTGAAACGGTATCTCATTCAGTTTTAATATAGCATTAATCTGTGGTTCAAAGTCATCTGAGATACTATGTTTCGCAAAAGACTCTATTGCGTCCAACACACAAAATGGAGAATTAGAAAGTATGAATGCTTGCAAATCAGCAGTTTCAACATATTCTTTTTTATCATTATAACACTTTGGCACATAAAATTGCCTTATTTCATTGAAAACATCCTCAGCTACTGTTGTATTATAATTCCATCCCGTTTCGTCAGTCGCTTGATATACGATATTATATCGCTCCAGAAACTGATAAATTTGATTTCTCGCTTTCCGCTTTATGGACAATACTATCCTTTTTTGCTTTTATGTCCTTTGCATTTCGTTGAGAATATGGAATAAACAACGTATTATCTTCTTGCTGATATATTCTCCATCCATAAACATCACGATTGGATATTTTCTCAGCAGGGTAAATCTCATAACCGTCATTTTGTAATAGCTTGTTAATTGCCACTAAAAATTCTTTCCAGTATCCCTTATCATATCGAACAGCAGGGTGAAATACTTCACAAAGAAATTTTAAATATACTTCATCGCTACCATCTTGTAAATTGAATCTTTTGTCTTCAAAAACCCAGCAGTATGGATAATCATCATTATTCACTGTATGTTGCCAAATATCCTGTTCTGCATTTACAAATCTTGAATCAAAACTTGGCATTCTCTCTAAATCATATAATCTTTTAAGAAAATCTATTTCTTCAAGGCGACCATAATAATTGTAAGTAACGGTTCGGGTTTGAAAAAATTCGTCTATCTCCAATCCATTCTGAAATAAATCTAAAATATCTCGCTTTGTTATTTCTGTAATACGGTTCACTCCATTTTCCTCCCTTCAAGCGTATTCAGCACTTATATATTACTTCACAAATATTTTAAAGAAAAGCGTACCACTATTTTTAATGATACGCTCATCATTATTAAATCACTTCAAAATGCTTCAATGCATCCTTTATCGCTTCCACTTTCTCCACCGTCGGATGCTTCCTCGGTTGCTTCAATTCCTCCACTGCATTAGGAGCATCATACATCGGCAAGCCTAAATCTCTCTTTACCTCTGCGATATATGCGGTATGTACTTTGAAACCGTATTTAGCTTCTATGTACTCCTTTATCATTTTGTAGGTCACTCGCTCCTTGGGCTTGTATGTTTCAGCTCTTTTAGCAATATTATCAAGTGGAACTTTTCCCTCGCCCTCGCCAAACTCAACTTTTACGTTGATATGTCCGTCTGGCTTTTTGTGGGAAAGCAGTACAACCGTCTCCACGTGAACAGTCTGACAAAATTGATCAACGCAGCAGGCTTTTTCCAGCTTATATCCTGCCGCCAGAAATGCCGGAAGATCTCTTGCCAGGCTGGTCGCTTTGCAGGAAATATATACAATATGGTCTACCCCATAAGAAAGAATCTTCGGCAATGCTTTGGGATGGATTCCATCCCTTGGCGGATCCAGAATGATCACATCCGGTTTCTCCGTCAGATCATCCAGGACTTTAAGGACATCTCCTGCAATAAATTTGCAATTACTCAGGTTATTCAGTGCTGCATTCTGCTTTGCAGCTTCTACTGCCTCTTCCACAATTTCCACACCTATCACTTCGTCCGCTACGGAGGCTGCAAGCTGGGCGATCGTTCCGGTTCCGCTGTAAAGGTCGAACACTACTTTATCCTTCGTATCTCCGATATACTCACGTACGATAGAATAAAGCACTTCCGCAGCCAGGGAATTAGGCTGGAAAAATGAAAATGTACTGATCTTAAATCGCAGTCCCAGAAGCGTTTCATAAAAGAAATCCTGACCGTAAAGGATACGTGTCTCATCACTCTGCACCACATCAGAAAGAGAATCATTGATAATATGCATGATTCCCACAATTTTACCCTCCAGCGGAAGTGCAAGAAGTTCTTCTTTCAGAGATTCCAGATCATGTTCTTCCTGACTGGTGGTAATCACATGGACCAGAATCTCTCCTGTAGTCACACCGCGGCGGAGAAGCAGATGGCGCAGATATCCTGTATGCTGCATCTTTTTATAATAGGAAACGTTTCGTTTCAGGAAGTATTCATGCACACAAGTCAGGATTTTCGTCATATCTTCATGAACCAGTTGACAGTCATCTGCTGTAAGAATATCATAGGTACTGCCTTTTTTGTGCAGACCCAGCGTCAACGGACCATCCTTATATGCATCACCAAAGGAGAATTCCATTTTATTTCGATATCTGAATTCAATGGGGCTTCCATGAATTCCCTCCCACTGGTAATCAGTGCCGTTCAATGCACCATCCAACAGTTCGCGAACCTGACATTCTTTCATTTTGAGCTGGTTTTCATAGGACATGGTCTGATACATGCATCCTCCACATTCCGGAAAAATGCTACAGACCGGTTCTCTTGTTTCAAGCGGAGACTTCTCCAACACTTCCAGAAGTCTTCCCTCTGCACGTCCGGAACGCTTCTTATTGATCATAAAACGGACTTTCTGTCCAGGCATTCCGTTCTTTACAGTAACTTTTTGTCCGTCTGTTATCACAATTCCCTTATTAGGAAAATCTACTTTCTCAATCACGCCTTCATAAATTTCGCCTTTTTTCATAAATAACCTCCATAAAAATAGCCCCGGTATAAGCCGGAGCTATTCTTTCATTTTCATATTACAGGTAATTATTCTTCTTCATCTTCGAAATAATCATCGAAGTCATCGTCAAAATCCTCTTCAAAATCTTCCAGATAATCCGGAGCAAAGAAATGATATACAGCAAATGCGATACCTGCTACTGCTGCAACTGCGCCAATGATTGCCAGTACCCAGAGGACTGTATTTTTTTCTTTCTCTTCTTCTTTTCTGTTTAATGCTGATAATAATTCTTCAATTTTGATATTCATAATCGCACCATCCTCTCAATAATTCATCAGCTGACACTTAACACTTCTGCCGTCTGCTGTTTAATGAAATTATTATAACACTTTTTCTGTAATTTTACCATAAGATATCTGCATTTATTCTATACTTTTGTTAGTTTCTTTATTATAATGATATCAGGGGGTTACTGTTCACACAATCCCGAGACATACAAGCCAAAATTCCATTGCCACAGGCAATCTGGAATGAATTTTGCCCCTGACTTAAAAATATGCCGACAGCAACGATCTGATAAGAGAGGATAAATACTTATGGTAGAAACACTTTTTTTTGATCTTGATAATACATTACTTGATTTTAACCGGGCAGAAAGAGCAGCTATCGCAAAAACTCTGAAAAGTTTTCACATTGCTCCCGAGCCTTCAGTTCTGAAGCGTTACAGTGAGCTCAACCTCGCCCAGTGGAAGCTTCTTGAACAGGGCAAGATCACCAGAGACCAGGTAAAGCTTCGGAGATTCCGGCTTCTTTTTGCAGAGCTGAATGTGGATGTACCTGCAAAAGAAGCTGCACATACCTATGAAACTCTTCTGGCCCAGGGACACTATTTCATAGATGGTGCAGAAGAATTGCTCGAAACTCTTTACGGTCAATACCGGATGTATCTGGTTACAAACGGTACCTTAAGTGTCCAGAAGGGACGGCTTAAAAGTTCCGGAATTTCCCGTTACTTTGAGGGTATTTTTATCTCCGAAGAACTGGGATACAATAAACCGGGCAGGGAATACTTTGACTGCTGTTTCTCCAGAATCCCTGATTTCCATAAGGAAACAGCAGTAATCATCGGGGACAGCCTGACCTCTGATATCCAGGGCGGCATCAATGCCGGAATCCGCACGATCTGGTTTAATCCCAGCCATGAGAAGACTTCAGAAATCATCCCTGATCATGAATTTGACAGTCTTATGAAACTTCCTGAACTCCTGTCTCATATATAAAGCGGATAAAATCGTTCGCCTTACTGCTTATTGCTTTTCGCAGCCTCCGCAGGTGACTTAAGTCACCTGCCCCAATCGCCCGGCTAACAGACGGCAGGCGTGACTTGCCTGCATCATCCTGATTCTGAAATTACTATATTTTTTTCAGCTTTGCAAATCCTGCGAACATTTTCTTTATTCCCACTTTGTCAAAATCAACAGTGACTTCATAATCTCTTCCGCCGTCTACAATATCTTTGACAATTCCTACACCAAATTTAATGTGGCGGACAGTGTCTCCCACTTCGTAATCCAGTGCAGCAGCCTTCGTCACTTTAAATTCTCTGGGCTTGAATGTTTTCGTCTCAAAAGCCATTTTCATTTTTGCAAGGTTTCTGTCTGCCTGAATCATCTCTTCAATCTTTTTCTTCTTTTCCTGAGCTTCCTGTCCCAGATCCACAAGCTCCCGCGGAATTTCACGTACAAATCTGGATACTTTATTATACTGTACTTCTCCCCGGAGCATCCGCTGTCTGGCACTTGTCAGCGTCAGATTCTCCATAGCTCTTGTGATACCCACATAACAGAGCCTTCTCTCTTCTTCCAGATCAGATCTGTCATCTGATATAATGGACATATAAGACGGAAACATCCCATCTTCCATTCCTGCGAGAAATACTCTCGGAAACTCCAGACCTTTGGCACTATGTAGTGTCATAAGAAGCACATAATCCTGATCCGGATCCACGCTGTCAATGTCTGCAATCAGTGCAATCTCCTCGAGAAAACCTGAAAGTGTGGCAGTCTGTCCCTGTTCTTCCATTGCTTCCTGATAGGATTCTGTCTTGGAAATAAGTTCATCAATATTCTCGATTCTTGCCTTCGATTCATCTGTATCTTCAGCCTGCAGCTCTGCCACATATCCGGTAAGTTCAATCACTTCTTCCAGAAGTTCACGTACTGTATAAGACTCTGCCTTACTCTTTAAACTCTGAATAAAGGTTACAAATCCATCAATCTTTGAAAGGCTTCTTCCAATAGACGGGACCTCCTCTGCCACACGCAAGGCATCATAGAAACTCACACTCATTTTATCCGCATAATCCTGTATTCTGCCAAGAGTTGTGGCTCCGATTCCACGCTTCGGTACATTGATGATACGGCGGACTGCCAGATCATCTCTGGAATTGTCAATTGTCTTCAGATAACATAACAGGTCTTTGATTTCTTTACGCGCATAGAAATTCACACCGCCTACAATCTTGTAAGGGATATTCGCAAGAAGACACTTCTCTTCAAAGAGTCGTGACTGTGCATTGGTCCTGTACAGAACTGCACAGTCTTTATACTTCGCACCATTCTCTCTGTGAGCTCTGGAAATCTCGCCTACCACATACTCTGCTTCCTCATATCCGTTCATGAACTGGCGGAAATGGATTCGTTCCCCTTCTGAATTCTCAGTCCAGAGTGTTTTTGATTTACGTGAGGTATTATTTGCGATCACCGCATTGGCTGCATTCAGAATATTTTTTGTGGAACGGTAATTCTGTTCCAGACGGATAACTTTTGCATCTGGAAAAACATGCTCAAATCCAAGAATATTTCCTATATTTGCACCGCGGAATTTATAGATAGACTGGTCATCATCACCGACTACACAGAGGTTTTCATATTTAGAGGCCAACAGGCTTATAAACTTAAACTGTGCAGTATTGGTATCCTGATACTCATCCACCATGATATATCTGAAACGTTCCTGATAGTTTTCCAGAACATCTCCGCAGTTCTGAAAAAGCTCTACGGTCTTTACGATCAGATCATCAAAATCCAGCGCATTATTTCTGCGCAAAGCAGCCTGATATTCCCGATATACCTCAGCAACCTTCTTTTTAACAAAGTCCCCACCTGCATTCAGTTCCATCTCATCCGGTGTGATCAGTTCATCTTTTGCATGGGAAATCTGTGCCAGAAGAGAACGTTCCTTTGTTTTCTTGGTGTCAATATTCAGTTTTCTGCACACTTCTTTCATCAGAGTTTTCTGATCTTCTGCGTCATAAATAGCAAATCTGGTATCATATCCAAGACGGTCAATATAACGACGCAGAATACGCACACAGGTAGAATGGAATGTGGAAACCCATACGCTCTCGGAACCAAATCCCACTATTTTATCTACACGTTCTCTCATCTCACTGGCTGCTTTATTTGTAAATGTGATAGCCAGAATGTTCCAGGGATTGATTCCCTTTTTATCTATCAGGTAAGCAATGCGGTGGGTAAGTACTCTTGTCTTTCCCGAACCCGCTCCCGCAAGGATCAGCAGTGGACCTTCTGTATGGTAAACCGCTTCCTGCTGCTGAGGATTTAATGTACTATAAATATCGCTCATATTTTCTCCTGTCTTCTTCCTGTACGGTACATTATTTTACAAACAACCATGCTGATCAACAAGTTGATTCCTGCAACAATCTTTCAGATTCAAAATATGTACCGGTTACCGTTTACATCTCTCGAAATATTTTTTGTGCCTGAACAGGCATATATCTTTATGATTATACACAAAAATCTGTTCGCCTACAACTGATTCCTGTAAATTCAAGCGGATATAAATTTTGTAATTAGTGAAAAAAACATTTACAAGTAGTATTTAAAACTATATAATAAGGAACAGAGGTGATGAAAGATGACAATCGATGATAAAGATATGATAAACAGCATTCTGGAAAGTGTATCCAGGATTGACTATATTAAACCGGAAGACATCCCAAATATTGATTTATATATGGACCAGGTGACAACCTTTATGGAAGAGCAGCTCGTTTCTTCCAAACGTTACGCAGATGATAAGATTCTCACCAAGACTATGATCAACAATTATGCAAAGAATAAACTTCTTCCCCCGCCTGAGAAGAAACGTTATTCCAAAGAACATGTGCTGATGCTGATTTTTATTTACTATTTCAAGAATATTCTTTCCATCAATGATATCCAGACTCTGCTCACACCGATCACGCAGAAATATTTTAAATCCATGACTGAGAAAGATATGACTTATATTTATAATGAAGTTTTCAGCATGGAAAAGGAACAGATTGAATCCCTGAAAAAAGACCTGCTGCGCAAATACAAAACAGCACAGGATACTTTCGGGGACGCAGATGAAGAAGATCAGGCAAATTTGAAGAGATTTTCATTTATCTGCCTGTTAAGCTTTGATGTCTATGTAAAGAAAATGATGATTGAGCATATAATCGACGGGATGAATCCGGAACCAGAGCATAATTCCAAAAAGAAAAAATAATATTTCAAAAAGCAGCAGATTTTTCCTGATTTGGGAAAATCTGCTGCTTTTTTATGTTATATAAAATAATGATTATGCTATTTTTTCCTCTGCTGTCAGAGCCGATTCCTTATCGACTG
The DNA here is from genome assembly GCF_020553185.1 of Blautia sp. MSK18_10. Classification (NCBI taxonomy): domain Bacteria; kingdom Bacillati; phylum Bacillota; class Clostridia; order Lachnospirales; family Lachnospiraceae; genus Blautia; species Blautia sp. MSK18_10. The sequence goes on from NZ_JAJCGT010000001.1 coordinate 8,382, forward strand.
TGTTGACACCGATAATAGCTGTATTATTTTTCCACTGCCTTAAATGTAAATCTGATTGGCTGGTAGTCACCTGTTGTCAGTGGCAGAGGCAGACCTGCCTTCATAAGAGCTGCACCTGTATATACTTTTCCTGTTGCTGTGTCTTCGTATTTCATATCAGCATCCAATCCCTGTGGGTAGAAAAGATAAATATAAGGATTTGCTTCGCTGTGGAGTCTTACTCCGCACACAACTGTTTCTTTTTTGTCTTTGGATACAAACTGCCAAAGTACATGGTTGTTGTTTTCGAATGGGTTCACCAGACGATAGTAGTCTCCGGACTGTACCAGATGCTCCATTTCTTTATACTTCAGAATCTGCTCTCTGGCTGTCTTTTTCTCTTCTTCGGACATCTTCATCAGATCCAGCTCATAGCCAAAGGTACCTGCGGATGCAACAATTCCTCTTGTCTCAAAAGGAGTCGTTCTTCCGGACTGATGGTTCGGGCATACGCTGACATGTGCGCCCATTGCACTTATGGGATATCCGAAGGAGGTACCATACTGGATTTTCAGTCTGTCAATAGCATCTGTATTGTCACTGCACCAGATCTGCGGAGAATAGTAAAGCATTCCCGCCTCAAATCTTCCGCCTCCGCCTGAGCAGGACTCAAACAGAAGATCCGGATATCTCTGTACCAGGCTTTCCATCATTTCATAAACAGCCAGCACATATCTGTGGTAAACCTCTCCCTGACGTTCCTTTGGAAGAGCTGCTGAGAATACGTTATCTACGCTTCGGTTCATATCCCATTTTACATAATCAGCCTTGCATGCATCCAGAACCTTAAAGATCTGGTTCATAATGTGTTCGCGTACTTCTTTTCTGGTGATATCCAGATTTAACTGATGTCTGCTTCGGTTCATGGCACGTCCCGGGATCTTCAGTGCCCAGTCCGGATGCTCTCTGTAGAGATCACTGTCCTCAGAGATCATCTCCGGCTCTACCCACAGACCAAATTTCAGTCCAAGTCCATGGATCTTCTCTGCAAGTGCAGGAAGTCCGCCTTTAATCTTCTCTTCATTTACTTCCCAGTCGCCAAGTGCACACCAGTCATTGTCTCTCTTTCCAAACCATCCGTCATCCAGGACAAACATATCCAGTCCGATATTTTTTGCCTCTTCTGCAATGTGGTAAATCTTATCTGCGTCAAAATCAAAATAAGTTGCTTCCCAGTTATTTACCAGGATTGGTCTTGGATGCTCTGTATATTTGCTGCGGATCAGATTACTTCTGTATGCATCATGATAGATTCTGGAAAGTTTTCCAAAACCTTCTGCTGAGTATGCCATGATCACTTCCGGTGTCTCAAAGCTCTCTCCCTGTTCCAGTGTCCAAGAGAAATGATAGGGATGGATTCCCATTGCTACACGGGTATGTCCTACCTGGTCCACCTCTGTTTCAAATAAGAAGTTTCCACTGTATGCAAGTGCATATCCATAGCAGTTTCCATAAGTTTCCTCTGTATTTCTGTCACAGAGGATTACAAATGGATTGTGATGGTGGCTAGAGGTGCCACGGATACTTCCCACAGACCAGTTGCCATGACCAAGGTGAGTTCTCTCCATCTGGCGTTCCATATTGTGTCTGCCATAGAAGTGGACTGCATCCAATTCTCTATACTCATAGTCCATTTCCATAGACATTGCTTTTTTCACTGTAACCGGTGCTGTACCTGTATTTTCCAGGCGTACCGCTCTGGTGATCACATCAAGATGAGGAAATACACCATAGAGAAGATGTGCTTTCAGTCCGCTGACACGGTCTGTCAAAACAATTTCCAGTGTCTCTGCCTCATCTTCCTTTGCAAACATTGCAGGAAGCCCTTTCAGGCTGTACTTTCCTTTTGTGATCTCATAGGACTCAAATTTCAGATTTGCAGTATCACTGCCGTCTGCCTGCTCTGTCTCCAGGCCATTGATACGATAATCACCATTTCCATATGCAGTATATTCCTGTGGCAGGGTATCTAATGAAAATGTTTTGTCCTTTTCTGCCTCATAAGGATTTCCGGAAAATCCTCTGTCCACACATACGATCCTGTCTGTGATCAGTGCATCGCCTACCGGACTTCCATAATACAGATGAACCAGAGTATCATACTCTCTTACCTGCATCTGATAAGTGCTGTGCTCTGTTCTCAGGTCGAATACTTTCTCTGCCTCGTGATATTTGATCCATTCCATACTCTGTACCTCTCATTTCTTTGTTCTTTCTATTTTATAGATGTTCTATCTATTTTTTATGTAACCAGGTATCGCTGTTTGTTTCGGTTAAAACGCGTACTGATCAGGTTCTGTGTCCACGTAGTGATGTCCCTCTTCCTCCTCTTTGAAGTAGGGCTTGAACAGTTTCCACATAAACCAGGAATCTGCATAGGCAGTCAGGGAGAATCCAAACATCAGCCAGATCAGCAGATATACCGGGAAAAGTTTTGCATCTACAAGTGTCATTGTCATTGGCAGGATTGTAATCACTGCCACAGCTAAGGCATAACCTATATGTTTAACCGCAAAATAAAATGCGTTTGTGATCAAAGTCATTGTTTTATTTTCAAATGCTGCAACTGTTGGAAATACATACAGTGCAACTGCCACCAGAGGAATATATACCGCAAAGATCACATAATTAAAAATCTGTGACATGGATCCCGGCATTGTTGCCAGAGCTTCTTTTTCCATATAAATAAATATTCCTGCTGCAGCCATCAGAATCCAGATCAGTGTGGACTGCCTGAAATTCTGCTTAAAACTCTTAAAAAAATCATGAAGTACTCTGATATCTCCATCTTTATGGAGCTTCAATGTACAGTAAAATAATGCAGTGGTGGATGCCCCTGCTGTGATAATCGGAAGAGAGCACACGATCCACAGCAAATTTAATGCGATCAACTGACCTAAAAATCCAAATATTCTGTCAAAGAGACTTCCTGGTTTCATTTCTATCTACCTCTTCCTTTCATTTATCTTTTTTTATTTTATATTTCAGTTTTCTTTCTCTAGATCATGTTAAAAAAAACATTCCCGCAAATTGTGACGCGCATCTTGAGGAAAGCATTTTTCAAACACACTCTAAATATTATCAAATCCAGTTTCAGGCAAGCCCTGCTACAATCTCTGGTCTGATTTTATAACAAAGCCTGCCTGTGCTGCTCAGATCAAGAGAAAACTCTGTCTGAACACCTGAACTTTTACTTAATATTTATTTTACAGCTTACCACCGGATGTTGCAATACCTTCGATGAACTGCTTCTGGAAGATCAGATACAGTACGATCATCGGGATACATGCAAGCAGAGATGCTGCCATCAGCTGCGGATAATTGTTGGTGTACTGTCCCTGCATTTTTGCAAGTGCTGCTGACAGAGGCATTACATCCTTGTTACAGATCAAAGGCCACATCAGGTCTTTGTATGCAAATACTGCTGTGAAGATTCCCAGTGCCACCATGGAAGAACGTGTCAGAGGAGCCATGATGAACAGGAAGGTCTGACCGATGTTACATCCGTCAAGACGTGCAGCCTCTTCCAGATCTTTTGGAAGTCCCATATAAGCCTGTTTGAGGAGGAATGTACCAAATGCAGTAACAATACCGGGAAATACCAGGGCAAAAATGGTATTGAGCATTCCCATTTTGCTTACCATTAAGTACTGTGGGATAATGAAAATCTGTCCAGGCACCATCATCTGGAAAAGGACCAGAGAGAACATCAGGTTTTTCCCCCTGAAGTTCAGACGTCCAAATGCATAGCCTGCCAGTGTTGCTGTCAGAACCGCACATACAACACGGCCTAGGATCAGAAGTAAGGTATTGATATACAGATGTAAGAAATCCATATTTGCGCTTACTTCTCTAAAACTGTCCCATCTCCATGTAGACGGGAGGATTACGAACGGGTTGACAGAGGTTGCCTCTGTCATAGTTTTGAAAGCTGTCAGGATCATCCATAAGAAAGGAACCAGCATGGTAATAGATACCAGTATCAGGATAACATGGATCAGAACTCTGTTTGCTTTATCTCTTGCTGACATAATTATCCCTCCTTAGTTATAATGAACCCACTTCTTCTGCGCAATATTCTGGAATACTGTCATGATCATAATTACAACCAGAAGAAGTACGACGATTGTTGAACCATAACCTTTGTTATTCTGTACAAAGGAATTCTGGTAGAACAGGTAAACAAGTGACTGTGTTTTGTAAAGTGCAGGACTGTTTCTGTCCATAACCATGAAGATCAGGTCGAATACCTGCATGGCACCGATGACACGGGTAACCATTACAAAGAAGATGGTCGGTGAAAGCAGCGGGATTGTAATGTGGAAGAACTGTTTGATTCCGGTTGCTCCGTCAATGCTTGCTGCTTCATAATAATCTCTTGGGATTTCCTGCAGACCTGACAGGAAAAGTACCATATTGTAGCCAATGATGGACCATACACCGATCACTGCGATCGCATAGACTGCGATCTTCGGATCAGAGATCCAGTTGATCTTTGTATGGAAAATGTGATTAAGAAGACCAAACTCTGAGTTAAACAGCCATCTCCATACCATGGCGATCGCAGCCGGAGCAGCAACCATAGGCAGGAAGAAAATAGTTCTGTAAACAGCACGGCCTTTCATTTTACGGTTTAATAAAACTGCCAGTACAAGTGCGATAGCAATGGAAAACGGAACTTCCACAATGGCATATTTAAATGTATTTAATAATGCCTGCCATACTTCCGCATCGTGGAACAGCTTTACATAGTTGTCAAAACCAATGAAGATATTTCCCTTACCGAAATCTCCGGTCTTGAAAAAGCTCTCATAAATGGTCTTAAAAATCGGATAGATATTTAAGATGATCAGACCAAGCATTGTAGGAAGAATGAACGCCCATCCCCAGATGAATTCATTCCGCGCCTGACTGGTACCTTTTTTTGGATTTGCCACGGCTCTCACTCCTTCTTATCGTAAAATTTTGTTGCTGATTTGAACGGAAAACTGCCGCACATCTGCATACCTGTTGTGACTTCTGCGGTTATCACATGATCAGAATCTTTTCTGCGGCAGCTTTCCTGTTTCTTATTTTTTATGAATGGTTTTGCTGAATATTAATTAATAGGACTCTTCTGCGATGGCATCGTTCATAATAGTAACGATATTCTTGCATGCATCATCCATGCTTTCTTCATCATTCCATGGTTTCTTCAGTTCTTCGCACATTGGGTTCCACCATGCAAGTGTTGCATTTGTATGTGGCCTGAATACGATGTTATCCATTGCATCCATGTATGGCTGTAAGTTGAAGCAGTCAACACTGTTAACCCATCCATCGGATATTCCTTCGTAAGCTGCCATTGTTACACCAAGGTCAGCCTGTTTCTGCTGCATATCTTTGGAACCGAACCACTCAATAAGCTGGAAAGCTTCGTCCGGCATATCTGTGTTTGCAGATGCTGCCCATCCAAGACCATTGTAAAGAGATACGCTCTCTCCTGTTTCAGCATCTTTCGGAAGTCTTGCCACATCACAGTGTTCTTTGATATAATCGTTGTCTTTGAAAGCAGATACCATCCAGGATCCCTGAGAGATCATAGCTACTTTACCAGATCCGAAGAGTACGTCTGTACCTGTTTCGGACATTGTAGATGCAGGAGGCATTACATTTTTAACGCATTTGTCAACAAATTCCATTGCCTTGATGGTATTAGGATCATCAAAACCGGATTTGTTGTCATCTGTCAGTACACATCCGCCCATGGAGTAAACAATATTCATCCATGTATCCTGCTCGTTAGATGGGTTTGCTGCGAAACCATACTGGCTTCCGTCTTCTTTTGTAAGTTTCTCTGCAATATCATAGAATTCATCCCATGTCCAGCTTCCGTCCGGATAGTCGATTCCTGCTTCATCAAACATATCTTTGTTGTACCACATAGCAATTGTATCGATGTCCTTCGGTACTGCGTATGTTTTTCCGTCCCACTGATACATTTCTTTGATATCTTCCGGGAATTTGTCCATTTCCAGTTTGTCGCTGTCTGCAATCTTGTCTGTCAGATCAAGTAAGATATCATTGGACATATATCTTACAGCTTCATTGGAATGCATCCAGAATACGTCCGGCATGTCTCCGCCTGATGCACCTGCTTCAAGAAGTGTCCAGTAGCTGCTCCACTCTACTACCTGAAGTTCAGTTTTGATTCCGGTCTCTTTTGTAAACTCATCCATGATTTCCTGAAGTCCGGCTTTCTGTCCGTTATCCCAGATTGCAACTGTCAGAGTTTTGTCTTTCGCCTGTGCGCTTACTGGCGCAAGTGCAGTAACTGTCATAGCACCGATCACTGTTGCGACTGTGAGTTTTTTCATGTTTTTTCTCATATACATCCTCCTTTATTCGTCGTTTCGACGTGTTCCTTGTGATTCTTATTATACGTTTTTGTCTATTTTTTTAAATGGACTAATGAAATGAATTTATGTCATAATCGTTATGGAAAAAACGCTGAATTTATGGTAAAATGTCAACTAAGGCTTGAATTTATGCGTATTTGCATGATATCAGCCCTTATGTCTTTATATCAACAATATCTGCAGTCAAAGAAAATAGAAAAAGGAATTGCGCAAATGCCAAATGTAAAATATACGGACAGCGCTACTTTCCGCTGTCTTGAAAACCTGAAAGAAGGCTCCCTTGATATCAGTCTGATCCATACGGGCAAAGAACACTGCCCGCCCGGACATATCTGTTCCATGCCAAGAGATGAGTTCATCATCCATTTTGTGCTGGACGGTACTGGATTCTATTCTGCCGGAGGTCAGACCTGGAGCCTTACTCCCGGACAGATGTTTGTAATTTATCCAAATGAACCAGTCACATACGGTGCTGATGAAACCAATCCCTGGACTTATGCCTGGATTGGTTTTCGCGGAATCCGAGCTCACTCAATGGTAAAAGAATGTGGATTTTCCAAAAATCAATTAGTACTTCCTGCACCGGATCAGAAAATAATCCTGAAACACATCGATTATATGCTGAATCATAAGCAGCTTTCCAAAGCCAATGATCTAAGGCGCCAGGCTTATCTGATCCTGTTGTTAGCCGAGCTTGCCGGCTTTCATGAAAAGCAGTCTGCACAGAACAAAAAAAATGCCAAATATGCCTACAGCACCAGTGTCTACGTGGAGCTTGCCATTGAATATATTAAAGACATGTATCAAAAGGGAATCGGGATTTCTGATATTGCAGATAATATCGGAATCAGCCGTGCCTATCTGAACAGTTCCTTTCAGAAAGAGCTTGGAATGTCCGCACAGACCTTCCTCATTGATTATAAGATGCATAAAGCAGCCAGTCTTCTGGTCAGTACTAACCTGTCTGTTAAAGAGATTGCTAATAATGTGGGCTATGAAGACCAGCTTGTTTTTTCCAAGGCTTTTAAGAAGAAGTTTGGAATGAGTCCGAAGAATTATAAGACTCATAAAGAAATGATGGATAAATTTAACGAAAAGCAGGTAGACGATCCCGTGTGATCGTTCTGCCTGCTTTTTGTTGATTTTTTATTTCTGTCTATTGCTTTTCGCAACCTCCATAAGGAGCTTACCTGATTCGGTTATTATTTTGCAGTTAAAACATAAATTCTGGATTCATAGTCTGTGCATGGTTCGTCTTCACTTGTAGGTTCACCTGCTGTACAGTCTGTGGTGAGCAGTCCCAGATTCATCAGCTCATCCCCGTAGTTTTCTGTTTCATTATACTCATTTCTGTAGATAAGATCCGGATCCAGTCCCTGAAGCCGCACTCTGGTAAAATCTGCGTTTACTACATTTCTCTCCCTGTACCAGAATACCAGCGCTGTCTTTTTGTCCTCACTGACTGTCATCCACGCTGTTTCATTGCCCTCAAAAGGACTTTTCAGTCTGTAAAAAGTTCCAAACTGGATCAGTTCTCTGTATTCTTTCATAAAAGTGATCTGCTGTTTTACTTCACTGATTTCCTCATCAGACAGTTTATTCAGATCCAGCTCATATCCGAAAGTTCCAAAATAAGCTACATTTGCTCTTGTATGTAATGGAGTTTTGCGGTTTAACTGATGGTTTGGCACTACAGAAACATGACTTCCCATGGAACTTACGGGATAACACATACTTGTGCCGTACTGGATTTTCACACGCTCTGCCGCATCTGTATCATCACTGGTCCATCCCTGTGGCGCATAATAAAGGATTCCCGGATCAAAACGTCCGCCACCGCTTGCGCAGGACTCAAAGAGAATCTGCGGAAATGCAGTATTTAACCGCTCATACAGATCATAAACTCCGAGAATATATCTGTGAAACACTTCTCCCTGACGGTCTGCAGGAAGTGCAGCTGAATAACATTCCGTAATACTCCTGTTCATATCCCATTTGATGTAGGAAACCTTTGCTTCTGAGAGGATTTTGTACATCATCTCATAAATACAGTCCACCACTTCTTTTCTGGAGAAGTCCAGCACATACTGATTTCTGCCATGACAGGAATGCCTCTGGGGTGTCTGCAGGATCCAGTCCGGATGTGCACGGTAAAGGTCGGAATCCTTATTCACCATCTCCGGCTCAAACCACAGACCAAATTTCATACCCATCTCTTCGATCCTGTCTGCGATTCCCTTGATTCCCTGCGGAAGACGCTCTCTGTTTGCCACCCAGTCACCAAGTCCTGCATAATCGTTGCTTCGTGCACCGAACCATCCGTCATCCAGCACAAATAATTCAACACCGCATTCCTTTGCCTTTGCAGCAATTTCCACCAGACGGTCCTCTGTAAAATCAAAATAAGTAGCTTCCCAGTTATTGTTAAGGATTGGCCTGGGACGGTCTCTCCAGTAACCTCTTGCCAGTCTCTTCTGATATAATTTATGGAAAGTCTGGCTCATTCCATTCAGACCCTTATCAGAAAATACTACTACTGCTTCCGGAGTCTGAAAGCTCTCACCACAGTCCAGCTTCCAGTCAAAATTCTGGGGATTGATTCCCACAGTGATACGGGTTGTATCATGAGTATCCACCTCTGCCTGCATTCTGTGATTTCCGCTGTAGATCAGGCTGAATCCCATCACTTCTCCTGCATTTTCTGTTGCCGACGGACGTCGGAGCACAATAAAGGGATTATGTTCATGGGAAGAATTTCCTCTGATGCTTCCCACAGACTGGATTCCCTGCTCTAATCTGCGTTCTTTCACATGACGTTCTCTGGACCATGCACCTGAAAACTGCATCCACACATAATCCTTGTCCGGCAGATCAAGACTGAGGCTCATTGCATTTAACAGATGTACTGATGATGTACCCTCGTTTGTAAATCTGGCACTTCTGGTGATGATTCCCCTCTGTGTAAAAATAGTATAAAGCAATTCCAATACAATTCCTGTTACTTCATCTTTCAATTTTACACATAAGGTCTGGGCTTCTTCGTCTTTCTCAGTATATGTAGCCGGAAGTCCCTGAAGTTTTGGTTTTCCAACTGCAATTGTATAACTTACATAAGTAAAATCAGAAATCCTGCTGCCGTTTTCTTGAAGGATCTCCATTGCCGGATAACGGTAATCAGAACTGCCATACACCGGATATTCCAGTTTCAGATGCTCCAGCGAAAATTTGCGGTTTCCCTCATAAACACAGGCTGTCATTGGTCGCTGCTTCATCTCAAGAAGATATGAAAAATCTTCTCTGTCATGGATTCTTTTCCCAAAATAGAGATTTCCAAGATGTCCATTTGGAAGCACACACATAATATAACTGATGTCTTTGTTGTATAAATGGAATGTCTTTGAACTTTCATGAAAAATAATACTCATAACTCTTCCTTTCCGCATCTTTGATTATTCACTGATAATTCCAGAAAATAATGCAATTCAGATTATATTACTATTTCATATCATTTAAGTAAATACTCTGTCAAGCGGATATTTATTATAATGCCAGTGAACACTCATCAATCTTCTTTAATTCCTCTTCACTGAAGGATGCACTGTCCAGCACTTTCAGATTCTCAAGGATCTGCTGTGGACGGGATGCCCCGATAAGCACGCTGGTTACGATTCCGTCACGGAGAATCCATTTCAGTGCCATCTGAGCAAGACTTTCGCCTCTCTCTGCTGCAATTGCATTCAGACTGCGGATACTGTTAAGACGTTCCTCACTGAACTGGTCTGCATGGAGAAAACGTCCGTCTGTGTTGACACGGCTGTCTTTTGGGATTCCATTCAGGTATCGGTCTGTGAGCATTCCCTGCGCCAGAGGACTAAAAGAAATAATCCCCTTTCTCTTCTCTGTAGCAGCCTGCTTCAGACCATTTTTCTCAATCGTTCTGTTAAAAATATTATATGAATTCTGATTAATGATAAACGGACAGTGCAGTTCCTCCAGAATATCTGCGGCGCGTTTCATTGTCTCACCATCATAGTTGGAAATTCCAACATACAATGCCTTTCCGCTTCTGACAATCTGTGCCAGAGCCTCCATGGTCTCCTCAAGAGGAGTCTCCGGATCCATTCTGTGATGATAGAAAATATCTACATAATCCAGGCCAAGACGTTTCAGGCTCTGGTCAAGACTGGCGATCAGATACTTGCGGCTTCCCCAGTTTCCATAAGGTCCCGGCCACATATCATAGCCCGCCTTTGTGCTGACGATCAGCTCATCTCTGTATGCAGAAAATTCCTCTCTCAGGATTTTTCCAAAATTTTCCTCCGCACTTCCAGGCTGTGGGCCATAGTTGTTTGCAAGGTCAAAATGAGTGATTCCATTGTCAAATGCTGTGAAGCACATCTGCTTCATATTCTCATAAACACCGGTATCTCCGAAATTATGCCATAACCCCAGAGATAACTCCGGCAGCATCAGCCCACTGGCACCACAACGGTGGTATTTCATGGTTTCATAACGTTTTTCATCTGCCTGATACATAAAATAATTTCCCCTTCTCGTACAGTATGTCAAATCCGAATATTATTGTTACTATTCTCTATCTAAATAGCTCGTCTACGCAATTAACACAGTTATTTACGCAACAATGCATTTGATTTACTCTTTCTCTGTAATCATACATCCTGTTCCACTTATTTTCAACAAATATTATTAGCATTATTAAAAAGCCACTTTCTGACTGAAAATGGCTTTTTTAACAAATAAACTATATTAAATTCCTTTAAAGCTAAAGGAGAATTCCATCTTTCCATCTGTGTTTAACAGATATCCCTGATGGGTATATGCTCCCCAGCTGTCGTCACCGCCGATTCCCATCTGGCCTTTGGCTACGCGTACTACTGTGTAATGAATCTGTGGGAGTTCATATGGATGCATGGCATTTTCCATCTCATGTGGAGTGTATGGGAGTGCAGAGAACATCATTGATTCTCCATCCATTTCAAAGTACATTCCTCTGCCCTTGCGGTCTGTGACCTTCGCCCAACGTACTTCCTCTTTTGCTCCACATTCCTGCGGTACCATGTATCTTGCTATGTTGTCCACAACTTTATTCTGGTAAATGCCCAGTTTTGCACCTTTTTTGCGGTCTGCATAGGTTTCAGCTTCGCCCAGTCCATACCACTGAACATTGTCGTAATCTGCATTGAATTTGAAAATCACCCCAAATTCCGGCATATCACCAAGTTCTTTTACAGGATCATAAGTTAAAGTTGTCTTCACTTTTCCATCGCCGAATACTTCGTAGGTGAGCTGACACTCACTGGCTGGTGTGGTTGGCATCAGATAGGTAAATGTTACTTTTACAGAGTGGTCTGTTTCTTCTGCCTGTGGTAAATTGGATGGGCCATATGCACCTTTTCTGTATTCTTTGTGGCTTAAATACATGCTGGCAATTTTCCACTGTGCGTAGCGCATCTGCATAAGATTCCCACAGTCATTATCTGTTGGTGCACGCCAGAAGTTTGGTTTCGGGATTGCCTCGATCATCTCTTTGCCCGCATATTTGTAAGAAACCAGACCACCATTGAGGACGGAGAACATTACTTCAAAGTGCTCGCCGCGGACACCAATGTTGTGTGTGCTTCGGATGATCTGTGGCTTCTTTACAAACGCATCTGATACACATACATCTTTTTCCGCTGTAATCGCTGTTTCTGCTGAATCTGATTTTCCATCCGGAACATCCTCTTTCACCTGATATACATACTGTCCAAACGCGATCTCATGGCCTGCAGATGCCCACACTTTTTCCTCTTTCAGATGGAAGGAAACAGTGACTGTATATTCTCCGACTGCTTCAGCCTTTCCAAAAGGCAGTTTATATTCTTTCGTACTCAATGGCTCAACTGCTGTTTCCAGTGCTTCTGTACAAATCACTTTTCCATTCTTTGCAAGTGTTACCTTACAGTCAAAAGTATCTGTATTTACAAACAGATTCTTGTTAATCACTTTTACTGTATCTGCAGTTACTTCTGCAGTAATATTCTGGTAATTAAATTTCACTTCCTGCATCTTTGGAGATGGTTCTCTGTCACCGCCATATGCGATTCCGTTACCACTGAAATTATAGTCTGTAGGGCGTTCTCCGAAATCGCCGCCATATGCCTGGAACTCTTTGCCATAGCGGTCTTTCTTATAAATAGACTGGTCAATGTAATCCCAGATAAATCCACCCTGATATTTGGGCTCTGTATCTGTCAGATCAGTATATTTGTGCATGGCACCGCAGGAATTTCCCATGGCATGTGTATACTCACAGCAGATAAAAGGTTTGCTGTCATCCTTTGCCAGAAACTCTTTGATTGCTTCTACAGATGGATACATCTGGCTTTCCATATCACTGGTATCATTATAACTGCGATCATGGAAAAGTCCCTCATAATGTACCAGACGGGTAGAGTCATTCTTACGGAAAAGCTGAGACATTTCATAGATATCTTTTCCGCCAAAAGATTCATTTCCACAGGACCAGATCAGGATTGCCGGATGATTCTTGTCTCTCTGATACATGGAGTTGGCACGGTCAAGCATCATATCCAGCCATTCCGGTTTGTTGTGAGGAACAACATGAGTATAATCCTTTGTAAATTCCGCCACATCCCAGGAACCATGGGATTCCAGGTTTGTCTCATCGATCATATAAATACCATATTCATCACAAAGCTGATAGATCAGTGATGTATCCGGATAATGACAGGTACGGATGGCATTGATATTATTCTGCTTCATAATGCGAAGATCCTTGCGAAGTTCTTCCTCTGATACATGTCTGCCGCTGACAGAACTGAATTCATGACGATTTACGCCCTTAAACACGATACGCTTTCCGTTCAGAGTCATAATACCGTTCTTCATCTCAAAACGGCGGAATCCAACCTTCTGAGGAATTACTTCCTGAATATTTCCTGCTTCGTCATAAAGTTCAATTGTAAGATCATAAAGCTGCGGATCTTCTGCGCTCCATAATTTTGGATTATTGATTTTCCATGCAAAACTGTTCTGTACAGTCTTGCTGCTATTTGTTTTCTGAATATAAAATGGCTCTGCATTTGCTTCTTCATTTCCAGCTTCTGTAAGAGATTTTTTCTCTTCCAGCACACATTCTCCATCTTTCTCAAGTCTGAAAACAATGCTTCCCTTTCCCCATGTCTTTACCTTAATTTCAAGATCTGCTACATCCAGATTCTCTTCCGGGATTGCACGGATCTGGAGATCATATGCGTGGGTATCCGGAACTGTATAAAGATACACATCTCTGTAAATTCCGGAGAAACGGAAGAAGTCCTGATCTTCGCACCAACTGCTGGAGGTCCATTTGAATACCTGTGCTGCCAGCTTATTCTGTCCATCTTTAAGATAATCTGTCAGTTCAAATTCAGATGGGGTGAAAGAATCCTCACTGTAGCCAACAAAGGCTCCGTTCAGCCACAGTGCAAGTCCACTCTCTGCTCCCTGGAAAGAAATAAACAACCTCTTTCCCTTCATATGTTCCGGCACTGTAAAATATTTCACATAGCTTGCAACCGGATTAAATCTCTCAGGAATCTGACCCGGATAAATTTCCTCATGTCCTTCCCATGGATACTGGACATTGGCATACTGCGGTGCATCATACCCTTCCATCTGGATATGTGCAGGTACATGAATGTCATCCCAGTCATAACAGCAGTAGTCCTCTTTCTCAAATCCCTGAACTGTACTTTTGTAATTACGCGCATAATGAAACTTCCATAAACCGTTCAGACTGTAACGGAAAGAAGTTTCTGTCCCATCCTGCACAGCAGCCTGCATTTCATTCCCATCTCTATAATATACATGATCTGAATGAGCTTCCATTCGGTTATCGCAGAAATACTGTGGATCTTTTACCAGTGAATAATCAAATGCCTTCATACTCTTATGTTCTCCTCATGATTTGTTTTTTTATAACTTTTCTCTCTGCCTGCAATATTACATTTCGCCATGCATTTGTAAAATACTTCCAGCAAAATACTTTATATATGACTTTTTTCATAAAAATATCTTATACGATATTGCCAACAGCCAGTTATCTTTCATAAGCAAAATTATAACATTATACCAATCCGCATAGTTTGCATATTTGACTATATAATATTCATTTTCGACTTTTATAGATTGATCCTTCGCAGCATTTTCTCAGCCTGCACAACACTCTCCCAGAAGAGGAATAATCGGACTTCTCTTTTATCCGAAAACTCCCTATACAAAAAAGGCAGGTGATCTTCACCTGCCCCACAATAGCACTGCATTTATTCAGCCTTCCGCTATCTTATTCCCCTTTAGTTCCCTTCTCTGCCATTCTTGAAAAAACCATCTCATATCCGTCATTTCCATAATTCAATGAACGATTCACACGACTGATCGTTGCTGTGGAAGCTCCGGTTTTCTCCGAAATATCAAGATAGGTTCTCTTGTCCATCAGCATCTTGGCAACCTCAAAACGCTGTGATAAGGAAAGAAGTTCATTGATCGTGCATACATCCTCAAAAAACGTATAGCACTCTTCTTTATCCTTCAGGCATAAAATCGCTTCAAAAAGCTGATCTACAGCCTCTGTTCTGATTTTTTTACTCATTTTCATGCTCCTTTTAGAACTCTGTACTTCACTGGACGGACATTTGTCTTTAAAATGTCCGTGTTATATTTCTAACAGTGATATTTTACCACGTTAAATTATAGGAAGCAAGCCTTTAACCTAAAAGAAATTACAGATTTTTTTATTTTCTCACAAAAACATCTTTCGAAAAGTAAGGCAGATAAAATCATTCTCTTTGCGACACGGCTCTACACCAAATAACTGCTTCTCCGTTTATCAGAATTTACGATTCACATACTTCCTTATTGCATCCACAGACCGATTAAGAACCAGCTCTTCCGGAAAATCTAGTTTTTCCAGCAGATCTCTCGCCCGATCAAACTCCCCGATCAGAAGATCAAAATGAGCATCACTGTCCATCACCACCGGAACCTGATATTTCTTACACAGATTCAGCATCACAGTATCATTCTCCACAGCATTCTGCCGGTTACAGTCCGGATCCATAGAATGATTATTCAGTTCCAAAACCTTCCCATATTCCTTCGCACCCTGAACCAGTGCCTCATAATCGATTTCATATCTCCCATCATCCGGATGCCCGATAATATTTACATACGGATTCTTCATCACATTCAGATAGCTTTCTGTATTCTCCAGCTTAGATCCCGGCTTCATGCATGGCATATGCAGACTGGCGATCACCACATCCATCCTCTCCAACGTCCGCTGCACCAGATCCACAGTCCCCTGGGCATCCAGAATATTCACCTCAGACCCCAGAAGAAGCTGAATCCCATACATCTCCCTGGGCACAATTTTCAGATTCTCAAAATAATACTTATGACAGGTCCCCGGCATAGCAGGCGCATGCTCCGTAATCCCCAGAACCTCCAGTCCCTTATCTGCAGCCGCTTTCGCCATCTCCCTCAGAGAACAATATGCATGACCACTCACCAAAGTATGTGTATGCAGATCCAACACTGAATTATATCTCATAACAACCCACTCCTCACTTCGTACAATATTCCCCCTCATTATACGACCATCCTTCTACCTCCACAAGCAAATTTTCCGTCCACCCATTTTTATCGTCCATTTTTACTCAATCCAATACCCCAAAAATCGCCAGCAGCCAGCGCAGAAAAATAGTGTGTTTGATGTGCATTTGCAGGTATCTAAGATATTCTTAGGTCAAAAAAATCTGCGTTATGAGCCGGCTGCATCACTGTCTGAGCGGAGTCTGCGACGGAGCGAGTTTGAGAAGCCGGCTCATGCCTTTAGCAGATTTTCTTGGCCTTAGAATATCTTAGATGCCGAAACCGCACATCAAACACACTATTTTTCTGCGCGTCCCCTGTCAAGTCAAACAGATATTCGCAATTAAAGCAGGAGACTTACTTGATTCGGTAAAAAAACAGGGCCTGCACCCTGCAAGCCCTGCAAAAAATTTCCATTTAAGAATGAATATACAATTTTTATTTTACGATAAAAGATTTTCTCTTACTAACAACATCAAAGATAACCGCTGCCAGCAGAACCAGACCTTTAACAACCTTCTGCAGGTTCTGGTCAATACCCATGATACTCATACCTAAGTTCAGAACACCCATCAGCAATGCACCAATGATAACCCCCGGAACTGTACCGGTTCCGCCATAAGCAGAAGCACCACCAATAAAACAAGCACCGATAGCATCCATCTCAAAGTTTGTACCTGCCTGAGGATTGGCAGAATTCAGACGGGCCATAGTAACCATACCTGCAATAGCAGCCAGAAGACCCATATTCAGATAAGCAAGGAAATAAACCTTATTTGTATTAATACCGGAAAGCTTTGTAGCCTTCTCATTACCGCCAACTGCATAGAAATAACGTCCTGTAGTTGTCTTGGAAGCAATATATGTATAGATTGCAATAATCACAGCTACCCAGATCAAAGAATTCGGAATACCTTTATACTGAGCCAGACGGAACATAAAAGCAATAACAACTGCACAGATCAGAATCATCTTAACTGCAACGCCACCAAAAGCATCTACACTGTACCCTTTCTTCACACGATCTGCACGATTCTTCAGAACAAGCAACACATATACAATACAGACAATAATACCAACTACAAAACAGATAAGATTAAATCCCTCTTTCCCAAATGGATCCGGAATATAATTGTTAAACAGTGCCAGGTAAGAATCAGGCATTGGTGCCAGTGTCTGTCCCTGTAAAACTACGTTTGAAAGACCACGGAACGCAAGCATACCAGCCAGAGTTACAATAAACGGTGGGATTCTTACATATGCAATCCAGAATCCCTGCCATGCACCGATGGCAATACCTGTAAGCAACATAACCAGCATTGTAAGATATGGGTTCATACTGTTGAGAACCATCATCTTACCGCCAACTGCTGCTACAAAACATACAACAGAACCAACAGAAAGGTCAATATTACCACCAGTCAGAATACAGAACAACATACCTGTTGCAAGGATAAATACATACGCATTCTGGGCTACAAGGTTATTCACATTCTGAGGAAGAAGCATAACCCCCTTTGTATTTACAGCAAACATGATGACTACCAGAACAAGAACAAGCACCATGGTATATTTCTTTAATATCTCTGAAAAACTAATCTTTTTTTCCATCTTTTTTACGCTCCTTTTCCTGATTTTACGATCTTGGACATAATCAGTTCTGATGTGGCCTCTTCTTTGCCGACCTCACCTACGAACTTGCCCTCATTCATGATATAGATTCTGTCTGACATTCCAAGTACTTCCGGAAGTTCAGAAGAAATCATGATAACAGATTTTCCTGCTGCTACCAGATCGTTAATAATACAGTAAATTTCGTATTTCGCACCTACGTCAATACCACGGGTAGGCTCATCCAGGATCAGAATATCCGGTTCTGTAAACATCCATTTTGCAAGAAGGACTTTCTGCTGGTTACCACCACTTAAGTTGCCTACATTCTGCTCGACAGACGGACATTTTGTTTTCAACTTCTTTCTGTAATCCTCTGCCACCGCATATTCTTTATCTGCGTCAATAACCTTTCCATTACTGACTCCCTTCATATTTGCAAGAGAAGTATTCATCTTAATGGATTTGGAAAGTATCAGACCATTTCCTTTTCTGTCCTCTGTAACATAAGCAAGCTTGTTATCGATTGCTTCCTGTACAGTATTCAGCTTCACTTCTTTTCCGTTCATGAATACCTGACCGGAAATCTTAGTTCCATAACTTTTTCCAAAAATACTCATTGCAAGCTCTGTACGTCCTGCACCCATAAGTCCGGAGATACCTACTACTTCTCCCTTATGCACCTTAAATGATACATTATCTACTACTTTTCGCTCTGAGTACAGCGGATGATAGACATTCCAGTTCTTAACCTCCATGGAAACATCCCCGATCTTTACATCCGGACGTTTCGGGAATCGATCTGTCATCTCACGACCTACCATACCCTGAATAATACGCTGCTCGGAAAAGTCATCTTTCTTCTTATCCAAAGTCTCGATAGTAGATCCATCACGGATAACTGTAATCTTATCCGCAACATAGGAAATTTCATTTAGTTTATGGGAAATGATAATAGATGTCATTCCCTGTTTTTTGAACTTCAGAAGCAATTCCAGCAGAGCCTGAGAATCATCCTCATTTAAAGATGCTGTCGGCTCGTCCAGGATCAGAAGCTTGGCATTTTTTGCCAGTGCCTTGGCGATTTCTACCAGCTGCTGTTTACCTACACCAATATCCTTAATCAAAGTTCTGGAGGATTCTTCAAGTCCTACTATTTTCAGATATTTATCTGCTTCTCCGTAAGTTTCATTCCAGTTAATAGATAATGAACTTCCTCTTTCATTGCCCAGATACATATTTTCACCGATCGTCATATATGGGATCAGCGCCAGTTCCTGGTGAATGATTACAATTCCTTTTTCTTCACTGTCTTTAATTGTATTGAATTTACAGATTTCACCGTTATAAATAATATTACCATCGTATGTTCCATACGGATAAATACCACTTAATACATTCATCAGGGTAGATTTACCGGCTCCATTTTCACCGACCAGAGCGTGGATCTCGCCCTCTTCCACCTGAAGATTAACGTTATCCAGTGCTTTTACACCTGGGAAAGTTTTGGTAATATTTTTCATTTCCAGAAGTATCTTAGCCAATTTTGTTTCCCTCCCTTTTATAAATCATGCCTGCGACGGGCAGCCCTATAGCAATCCCAGGAAATACTGAATTACATTATTTTCTGGGATTGCTATAGATTAACACAGGCGGGTGGTATTCCCGCCTGTATGATCAATTTTTATTACTGAATCTGATCTTCTGTATAGTATCCGGAATCGATCAGCATTTCTTTGTAATTGTCAACAGTGACAACAACCGGATCGCAAAGGTATGTCGGGATAACACCTGTGCCGTTATCATAGGATTCTGTATCATTAACTTCCGGTTCTTCACCTTTCATGATGGAATCAACCATTCCAACAACTGCTGTTGCAAGAGCACGTGTATCCTTGAATACGGACATAGCCTGTTTTCCTGCTACAAGGTTCTTAACATTTGGTGTATCACAGTCCTGACCTGTGATGATCGGATATTCTCCTGTATAGGAAGCTGCAAGAGCATTTTCTACGCCAAGTGCTGTAGAGTCATTGGAGCAGAGAACTGCATCAAGATTTGAACCGTCTGAGTAGTTACCTGCGATAATTGTATCCATTCTGTCCTGAGCCTTTGCACTGTCCCAGTTAGCAGTTGCAACCTGCTCAAATTCTGTCTGTCCGGATTTAACTACCAGCTTACCTTCATCAATATATTTCTGAAGTACATCCATTGCTCCACCGAAGAAGAAGTTACAGTTATTGTCACCAGGATCACCTGTGAACAGCTCAATATTAAACGGTCCGTCCTGATTGTCGAGATCAAGTGCATCTACTAAATATTCGCCCTGTTTCTGACCTACCTTGTAATTATCAAATGTTGCATAATAAGTAACTGCATCTGAGTTCATAAGCAGACGGTCATAAGAAATAACCGGGATTCCTGCTTCTTTAGCCTGTTTCAGTGGCTCACCAAGACTGCTTCCGTCGATAGATGCCACAACCAGAAGATCACATCCGTTTGCAACCTGATTCTCAAGCTGTGAAACCTGTGTGCTTACATCGTTAGATGCATACTGAAGGTCTACTTCATAGCCGGCTGCTTCCAGCTCTTTCTTCATGTTCTCGCCATCCTGATTCCATCTCTGAAGATCTTTTGTAGGCATTGTAACACCGATCAGTTTCTTGTCATCCGCTTTAACAGCTACTCCCGGGATAACTACCATTCCAGCTACCATTGATGCACAAAGAATTGCAGATACGACTTTCTTTCTCATTGTAAAAATCCTCCATTTCTTTTTACGTTTCTCACGTTTTCTTGATAACGTTACTATAGCACAGGGCAATCTGGACATGGTTGGCAAGAAACAAGACATTTTAAGAAAAACAAAAAATGCCCTGCACAGGACAGGACATTTTTGTTGCAAGATAATGCTATATACTGATTTACTCTTACCTCTGTAAAAGCAGCCGGATAATCTCTGAATATTTTATTTAACTGTAATCCGCATTCAGATAAACTTCATCTCTGCGGTGGAAACCTCCTTCAATGATCACCTTATCTATATTCTCTTTTGTCACTGCAGTTGGTTCAAGGATGCAGGAAGGAATCTCATAAGTTCCGTCATTTACTGTTTCTGTCACATCTTCCAGTTCTGCAACTCCCTTTCCACTACCCATTTCCACTGCATATTTCGCTGCTTTTCTTGCCAGATCTTCAATTGGTTTAAAAGCAGTCATATACTGTGTTCCTTCTACTATTCTCTGACAGGCTGCAAGATCTCCATCCTGACCTACGACAACCACATTTCCGGCAAGCTGATTCTCTGCCAGTACCTGTACGACCTGACTGGCAATGTCATCATTTCCGCACATAATTCCCTTAACATGAGGATATTTTTCCAGGGCTTCCTCCACATATCCGGCAGCCAGTTCTGCTGTCCAGCCATCACAGTTAGCTTCATAAACCACATGCAGATCTGTGTCTGCAAGCATATCATCAAACCCCTGTTTCACCATCTGGACATTATTATCTGAAGAGGATCCCTGTATCATAAAGACATCTCCTCCCTGAGGAAGTGCATTGACAAGTGCCTGTGCCATGATCTCACCCACCTTACGGTTATCAAAGGAAATGTACAAATCTGTATTGGCATTATTGACCATTCTGTCATAGGAAATAACCGGAATTCCCGCACTCTGTGCCTTCTGTATGGCATCTGAAAGTGCTCCACAGTCTCTTGCGATCACAACGATCACATCCACCTGCTTATTTATAAAGTATTCAATCTGACTGATCTGCTCTTTGACATCTGCACCTGCATCCTGCACATTTACCTCTGCTCCCAGTTCTCTGGCAGTCGCCACAAATACATCTCTGTCGCGGATCCATCTTTCTATAACAAAAGAATCCACTGTAAGTCCGATCTGAACCTTATCCTCTTCCTTATTCTCTTCTGCTGTTTCTTCATTCTTATTCTGTTTTTGTTCTGAAGAGGAACCACATCCTGTCAGCAGTATCATCCCTGTACAAAATGCCAGTATTCCAAGCAGCAGCTTTCCGCAATTCTTTTTTGTCTTATATAATTTCATCAGCTTAACCTCTCTCTGAACTCACTAGGCGTAACTCCTTCATACTTCTTGAAAATCCTGCTGAAGTAATTGGGATCACTGTATCCTGACTGTGCACATATTTCCTTAATGGAAAGTCTGGAATCCTGCAGAAGTTCTCTGGCATTTTTCAGACGTATTTCTGTAAGATATTCAATAAAGTTC
Source organism: Blautia sp. MSK18_10 (assembly GCF_020553185.1). NCBI lineage: Bacteria > Bacillati > Bacillota > Clostridia > Lachnospirales > Lachnospiraceae > Blautia > Blautia sp. MSK18_10. Next base: position 30,337 of record NZ_JAJCGT010000001.1, read on the forward strand.
TTACCTGTTTCCTGTTTAAAAAGTTTACTGAAATAATACGGACTAATATCTACCTCTCTTGAAACATCATCCAGAGAAATATCCCTGCGGAAATTTTCATTGATATATTCCTTTGCTCTGTCAATAATACTGCCAGCTTCTTTTTCCTTGGAATTCTCCAGTTTCGTACAGATTTCTCTCGTCTTATCCAGAAACCACTTCTTCAGATTTTCTATATCCGTACAGGACTGAAGCTCCCGGATATAGCTTCTCCTGCTGTTAACATTATATTTCAAAGTTCCTGCAAAGAATGCCCTGCGTTCCGCATTCATCACCATCTCCAGGATTTTAATCTCAATGTCTTCTCTTGTGACGGCCTGCTGACTGTGCATCCATTCAAAAAATCCCTCTGCGCAGTTCATCGCTCCCGCAGCATCCTTCTCAAGGATCCTCTTCTGATATCTGATTTCCAAGTCTCTTGGATATTCCCCGTCATATTTCTGTGCCGCCGGTACATCCTCGATATGCACTACATGACTGATGCTCTCTCTCAGTGCGACCACCGCTTCCTTAAAAGATTCCTTCACGCTTCCAAGTTCTTTGACTCTTCCGATTCCACAGCGGAACATACTGTCGATCCGGTTTTCAAATTTATGTACCATATTTCTGGCTCTTGTGACAATTGCAACTCTGTCTTCGTAATCTTCTTTCGCATTTTCATAAGGAACAAGCAGTACGATCCTGTTTCCCATAATAGGACCTACAAGGCATTCAAAGAATCCCTGTGCGATTTCACGAAAAGTAGAATAAAATTTGTTTGCCTTTACACTTGCACCTACTGCATTACTGAGCACCCCATTTTCCATAGAATCTCCAAATTCTATGACCATCATATAACCGTATTTCTGACGGATATCAAGAAGCTGTGTATAATTATCCTGATAAGTAACAAAATCATCCTGCAGAAGAATATTATTGATATATCCACTCTCAATCATAGGTACCACTGTCTCCAGTTTCTCTCTGATCAGGAGATCATCGCTTCTCTTCTGCCGTATCTGATCTACCTTTGTCATCATCTTCGCGCAGGTTTCCAGAATTACTTTCTTATTTACAGGCTTTGTGAGAAACTCCTGAACTCCCAGGTTCACTGCTTCTTTTGCATAATTAAACTTATCATATGCAGTTATGATCACAAAAACTGCTGAGCTGTTAAATTTCTGAATTTCCCTGATTGCCTGGATTCCGCTTATTCCCGGCATCTGGATATCCATAAAACAGATATCCGGCGGATATGCCTGTGCCATCTCCACCACAACTCTGCCTGACTTTGCACAGTGGATTTCACATTCATTTCCATATTCAGTTTCAATAATTTTCTTTAATGATTCCAGCATGATACCTTCATCATCTGCCAACAAAATTCTATACATCTTCTCTCACTCCCATAACACTTCTCTTAGTTTTCCCGCACAGGTATATAGATCACCGTTTCCGTACCTTTTCCTTCACCTTCACTGTTAATTTCCATAAGCCCTGATTCCTCATAATAAAGTTCCAGACGACTGATCACATTATTCATACCGATTCCTGTAGAATCACCTTCTTCATTTCTGTGCTCTCTGTTTCCTGACAGAACACCCTCTATCTGTTCCTGCGTCATTCCCTTTCCATTATCTTTCACGCTGATACGTATATAATCTGCATCTCCTGTAACTGTGAGATGTATTTTTCCTTCCCATTCAATGTCACGTATTCCATGATTGACTGCATTTTCCACAACCGGCTGCAAAATCATACTTGGCATACGCACATTCTCCAGTGATTCATCCACCTCCTTGCTGAAATGGATATCTCCGGCGAACCGGACATTCAGAATATAAATATAGTTATCAACAGCCTCCAGTTCTTCTCCCAATGTGGCGTCTTCCTGTCCTTTTTTTACATTATAGCGAAAAAAATCCGCCATTTTCTCTACAAAAATCCCGGTCTGCTCTGCATCCTCCATCATTGCAAGCTGTGCTCCTGCATTCAGGGAATTAAACAGAAAGTGCGGATTGATCTGTGACTGAAGATATTTCAGCTGTGCTTCTTTCAGATGATTTTCCATAAGAAGCTCCCTCTCCATCATCTGCTGCTCTTTCTCCATACTTGCTTTTGTCCTTGCCATATACAGATCAAGATTCTCTACCATTGTATTAAACGCTCTGGTTACTGTTCCCAGTTCATCCTGTGCATCTGTATCGTGCATCTTTACATGGAAATTTCCCTGACCTACCAGTTGTGCTGTCTCTGCCATATTGGAAAGGGGAACAAACATATTTCTGGTGGCCTGGATGAGCAGAAGCATTCCACCGGCTACAATTATGATCATAATAACTGAATTGCTTATCTCCAGATATCTCATCACTGCACGAAGTACTGCATAAGTACTGGAGTTCTCCTGAAACATCAGGTTATTCAGTTCGTCAATAGATGACTGGATATATCTGTAAAGCTTTGTTGCATCATCATATTTACGCTTATACTGCTCAACGTTCCTTCCTCGTTTGGCAGCTACCGTTTCCGCAGTACAGTCCAGATATGTTTCCGACATTTTCCGGATATTCCGTTCCAGAATCTTTACGGGATCATTAATATTATCTTCATTAAGTTTCTCAAGTTCATTTCTGTATTTTGCCTCATTCTGATAATAATCAAGAAGTGTCTGAGAACTCTTAACCTTAAGATACTTATACATATTATCCTGTACTTTCTCAAATACCTGTGAAAGTTCGGTAAGCTCTGCATTACTGGCATAAACATTATCCATCTTTTGCATGGAATTATTGATCCGCACATAAAAAAGCATATTCATGGCAAAAAGAAGGACTGCGATCATACCCACCTCTATAACGATTTTACTGACCAGTGAAAAATCTTTCCAGCGCAGCTGCTTCATCCGGACACCCCCTTCCTTCTCATTTCCCGTACTGCATTTTTGTCCAGGAAATTAATATCTACATTATAATAGGAATTGGTCCTTCCATCCTTCTGATATGCTGTCAGAGCTTCTATACTGTATCTGCCAAGCTGCTCTGTATCCACATCACAGGTAACAGAGATTACTCCCTTTTCCACTGCTGTAAGAATATCTTCGGAACTGTAATATCCTATGATCGTAACCTTTCCTGCAAGATTAAAGTCCAGTACTGCCTGACGTGCGCATTCTGTAGTTTCCTCATCCATGCACACAAGAATATCCGGTACTTTATCTCTCTGCTGAAAAATATCTGTTACCGCTTCTTCTGTCTCAAAGGTCCCTGTTAAGCGAAGATTTTTTCCTGTTATCTGGATATTTTGCGAAGGACCCGCCTTTGCCTGGACTGCGTTGCTAATCTGTGTATATATCTGGCTCTGGTTCATATCATCAATATTTTTCTTCAACAGAATAAGAATACTTTCCGTATCCTCAGTCACATATTCCGCTACCTTTTCGCCATAGACACTTCCAAGCTGATAATCACTGACACCCACGAAACTCTGACGCTTGCTGTGAACTGCATCTCCCATTACAGTAACAACCGGAATTCCTTTCTGAACAGCCTCATTTATCTTCTCTTCCAGTCCCTGCTCCCCACTGTACTGCAGGATAATCCCATCTGAATTTGAAGCAATACTCATATTCATATAATCTAGCTTGCTGTAATCACTCTCTTTACCGCTACCTCTCAGTTCCAGGATTCCATCGCTCTTCTGTGCATATTCCTGCGCACAGTCATAAACAGCCTGCCAGAAAGAAGAATTCGGACTGTCTACGATCATATCGTATTTATATCTACACATAACTTCATTCTTCTCTTTCAGACTACTCCCCCCGGACAGTCCCTCACAATAAGACTCTCCTATCATATAAAAAAGCACTAAAATTCCTGCCAGTGCAAAGAAAACCAGCAGTTTTGTCCGTTTCTTTTTCATCTCAATCTCCGTAAATTCTTTCTTCTATATTTTGCAGAATCTATTATACAATAAATCGGTATGAATTGCTTTCTTTTTTTCATATACTGTAATGATTACATCTGCCACCTGCTGTCTCTTTCATTCTGACACAGATATTCACACCCTGTGTTCCGGAGTCAGAGGGATATTTTTATGAGGAGTATCTTTTCATGAAGCGGACTTTAATATTTTTTGAAATATTATGCATGATTTTTTTCCTGCTCTTTTCTTCTGCTGACAAACGCACACAGTTCCTTACTTCACTGGCAGGTCCCGGTATGCTTTCCCTTGTAAAACAGACATCTGCAAAAGCTACAGCTTCTGAGAATTTTTCAACTGACACCACCGCCGGGCTTCCCGTCGAAGAACCTCCCAGAATCGCACTGACCTTTGATGACGGTCCTAATGCCCGGTATACCCCCATACTTCTGGATGGATTAAAAAAAAGAAACATCCGGGCATCTTTCTTTCTGATAGGCGAGAACATTGAAGGAAACGAAGACATACTCCTGCAAATGCGAAAAGACGGACATCTTATCGGAAATCACACCTGGGATCATGTACAGCTTGACAAGATACCGGCGGAGAAAGCCAGACTGGAAATTGAAAAAACAAATAACAGAATCTATGAAGCTTCCGGAATTTACCCTTCTTATGTACGACCGCCTTTCGGCGCATGGATCAAGGATATGGAACTTTCTGTCACCATGCTTCCCGTATTCTGGGATGTAGATACCCTGGACTGGAAAAGCAAAAACATCGATTCTATCCTGTCTATCGCCCAGACACAGGTTCATGACGGTTCTATCATCCTAATGCATGACGGCTATCAGACATCTGTGGATGCAGCCCTGAAAATCGCTGATCTTTTTACTGAAAAAGGCTATGTTTTTGTCACTGCAGACCAGCTCCTGCTCACATAAAAGATTTGCTTTTTCCTGCCTGATTCGTTATACTGTTATACAAAGCTTGTACAGATTTCTCTGTAGCAGGATTATCCGCAGAGTATGCTGTACATCATTATATACAAAAGGAGTAATTAAACGAATGGACAGACTATTTAACATGGACAACAAATTCTTCACCGTCATGGGACGCGTGGCTGATCTTATTATGCTTAATGTGGTCTTTCTGATCTGTTGTCTGCCAATCGTGACTATTGGTGCGTCACTGACTGCACTCCACTATGTCACACTGAAAATGGCACGTAACGAAGAATCTTATATTATCAGAAGCTTCTTCAAATCCTTTAAGCAGAACTTCAAACAGGCAACTGTCATCAATCTTATCATGCTTGCAGTTGCAGCTATCCTTTACATGGATCTGCGTATTGTAGGCAATATCGACGGAACAATGTCTCAGGTACTGTATATCGTTTTCTTTGCATTTGGTATCCTTTATATGATGGTATTTCTGTATATTTATCCGGTGCTTGCCAAATTCTACAACTCCATCAAAAACACCTTCCGCAATGCATTCCTGATGGCTATCCGTCATCTTCCGTATACAGTCCTGATGGCAGTCATCACTCTGTTACCTGCAGGCGTGTTTTTTATCAAAAGTTTCCGCATACAGTCCATGGCCATCATGCTTCTGTGCATGTTTGGATTTGCACTGGAGGCATTTATCAACGGACATTTTCTGGTAAAGATTTTTGATAATTATATTCCGGCAGATGCAGATACCCAGGATACAGACCTTCAGAACGGAAACTCTGCTGAAACTTCATCAGCAGAAAATGATCACACAGTATGACCAAATGGGGAGAGAAACCATACCACTCTCTGGACTATATGCTGAGAGAGCGGTTTGGAGAAAAGGTTTATAAGGTCACGCTAAATGGCGGCATGTCCTGTCCCAACAGGGACGGTAAGATTGGAACCCGCGGCTGCATCTTCTGCAGCGCAGGAGGAAGCGGAGATTTCGCTGCAGATGCCGCACTTTCCATCACTGACCAGATAGAAAGCCAGATCAGTATCCTTTCACAGAAACGTCCGATTCATAAATATATTGCCTATTTCCAGGCGTACACAAATACCTACGCACCTGTGGAATATCTGGAGAAAATTTTTACAGAAGCAATCTCTCATCCAAAGATAGTTGCTCTTTCCATCGGCACCAGACCAGACTGCCTCAGTCCTGAAATCGTGACACTTTTGTCCCGGTTAAATAAACAGAAACCTGTCTGGATTGAACTTGGACTTCAGACGATCCATGAGTCCACTGCCAGGTATATCCGAAGGGGATATCCTCTCTGCGTTTTTGATGATGCCGTAAAACGCCTGCGAAAAGAAAATATCGAAGTAATCGTGCATACAATCCTCGGATTGCCCGGTGAAAACACAGCAGATATTCTGGAAACTATGAAATACCTCAACCATATGGATATTCAGGGAATCAAACTGCAGTTACTTCATGTGCTTCGCGGCACTGATCTGGCAGCAGATTACGAGAAAGGACTGTTTCAAACTTACGAACGGGATGAATACATCTCTCTCCTTATAAACTGTCTGGAACATCTCAGACCGGATATGGTTATACATCGCATCACAGGCGACGGCCCCAAAGATCTGCTGATCGCACCACTGTGGGCAAGCCGTAAACGTGAGGTATTAAATATGCTGCATCACAGGATGAAAGAAGAACAAAGCTACCAGGGAAGACTGTTTTCGCACTAAAAGATTCTCTGCTACTCTATGCAAAGGAGGGATAAAATGGCAACACCATTCACAGTTTACAAATTAATCGTATTATACATGCTTCAGAATACCGAAAATACCCTGACAAATTCGCAGATTTCGGAATTTATCCTGGACCGGGAATATACAAACTATTTCCATCTCCAGCAGGCAATCTCAGAACTGGTAGAAGCAGAACTGATCACCATGGACACCCGTTCCAATGTCTCCCATTACCGGATTACCGAAGATGGCATAAAGACTCTCTCCTTTTTCCAGAAAGATCTCTCTCCTGAGATCAAACAGGAAGTCAGGGAATACCTGAAATCCACCGGCTTCAAAGCCCAGGAGCGAATCGTCACTCCTGCCGATTATTACATCACCAAACAGGGAACCTATTCTGTAAGATGCCAGCTCATCGAAAAGGGCAACTCCCTCATCGACCTGAACATCGCAGCTCCTAACCTTGAGGCAGCACAGTCGATCTGCAAAAAATGGTCCACACATTACCAAGAAATATACGGAAAAATAATGGAAGAGCTCTTATAATGCTCTTCCTTTTTATTTCCTAATCTTTACAAAAAAACAGGGATACGTTATACTAAAACAAATATACGTTCTATAACACTCCTCGTAAATAATGTATATTGATTAAGAGACTTGCTATAATTTGTCAGAAATGCTTTATGTTACTATAAACACGAAATGAAATGTGACTGTTTTATCATCATATTCTATGGAGAAAAAACTATGGATTTATTTGAATACGCCAAATCAAAAACCCTGGACCAGGAATCCCCTCTGGCATCCAGACTACGCCCCACAACTCTGGATGAAGTTGTAGGGCAGCAACACATCATCGGAAAAAACACCTTATTATACAGGGCTATCAAAGCTGACAAACTGACCTCCGTCATCTTCTACGGCCCTCCCGGAACCGGCAAGACCACCCTGGCAAAAGTAATCGCCAACACTACCAGTGCAGAATTCACCCAGATCAACGCCACTGTAGCAGGCAAAAAAGATATGGAAGCAGTTGTAAAAGAAGCCCAGCAAAACCTGGGTATGTACGGCAAAAAAACAATCCTCTTCATAGACGAGATCCACCGCTTCAACAAAGGCCAGCAGGACTATCTCCTCCCATTCGTAGAAGACGGAACCATCATCCTCATCGGTGCCACAACAGAGAATCCATACTTCGAAGTCAACGCTGCTTTAATCTCCCGTTCCATCATCTTCGAACTGAAATCCCTGGAGATCTCCGAAGTCAAAGAACTCATCCTTCGCGCAGTCAACGACAAAACAAAAGGAATGGGAAACTATAAAGCCCGGATAGATGAAGACGCCCTCGACTTCCTTGCAGACATGGCAGGCGGCGACGCCAGAAATGCCCTCAATGCCATCGAACTGGGCATCCTCACTACCCCACGTAGCGAAGACGGTCTCATCCACATCACCCTGGATGTGGCATCTCAGTGCATCCAGAAACGCGTCGTCCGCTACGACAAAAACGGAGACAACCACTATGACATCATCTCCGCCTTCATCAAAAGCATGCGTGGCTCAGACCCTGACGCAGCAGTCTACTACCTTGCAAAAATGCTCTACGCCGGAGAAGACGTCAAATTCATAGCCCGAAGAATCATGATCCTCGCCTCCGAAGACATCGGAAACGCCGATCCACAGGCCCTCTGCGTAGCAGTCGCCGCAGCCCAGGCAGTAGAACGCGTAGGAATGCCCGAGTCCCAGATCATCCTCTCCCAGGCAGTCACCTACATGGCCTGCGCCCCCAAAAGCAACTCCGCAGTCAACGCCATCTTCGCTGCCATGGACTCCGTCAAACGCACAAAAACCACAGTCCCGCCCCATCTCCAGGACGCCCACTACGGCGGCCACGAAAAACTGGGCCACGGCATCGGCTACAAATACGCCCACGACTACCCAAACCACTACGTACACCAACAATACCTCCCCACCGAAATCCAGGGAGAACACTTCTACGAACTCTCAGAAATGGGCTACGAAAAAACCCTAAAAGAATACCAGAACAAAATCAAATCCCAGTCTTAATCCCAAAAAGGGCAGCCTCCAAAGAGAGACTGCCCTTTTCATCATTTAATTCCCATAACGTTCATCTGCGCCAAAATCGCATCCACACATTTCTCAAATCCAAGCTTTCCTGCATTCAGACACAGATCATAATTCGTCGCATCACTCCAGTCCCCACCGGCAAATTTACGATAATAATCCTGCTTTCTCTTATCATCCCTGCGAAGAAACTTCTCAATCTCCTCATCACTGCCGCTGATCTTCTCTCTGGACTTCTCCACACGAAACTCCCAGGGTGCATGAACAAACACTCTCAAAGTATTCGGTCTGTCCTTAAACACATAATTCACACAACGCCCAACAATCACACAGGATTCCTTCTCTGCCAGATCCGTTGCAATCTTCGCCTGATAATTAAAAATATTCTCATCAGAAACGAATCCCTTCTGATCCGGTGCGATCAGATCTCCTTTATATAACCCTGTCTTATTAAACAGAGATGCCTTCACACTGGAGCCTTCCTCCACCTGTCCAAAAAGCTTCACATCAATCCCGCTCTCATCAGAAGCCATCTGAATGATCTGCTTGTCATAGAAAGAAACTCCCAGTTTCTCTGCCAGCATCTTACCGACGGTACGTCCGCCGCTTCCATACTGTCTCGCAATGGTAATTACAAAATTCTCCATAAAATCCCTCCTGTTTACTCTCCAAGATAAGCTTTCTGAACAGATTCATCATGAAGAAGATCACTTGCCTTACCTTCCAGTGTAATCCTTCCGGTCTCAAGGACATAAGCTCTGTCAGCAATAGAAAGAGCCTTCTTCGCATTCTGCTCAACCAGAAGAACCGTTGTTCCACTCTCACTTACCTCTTTAATGATATCAAAGATCTCATTTACAAAGATCGGTGAAAGGCCCATGGACGGCTCGTCCATCAGAATAATCTTCGGCTGGCTCATCAGCGCACGTCCCATGGCGAGCATCTGCTGCTCACCACCACTTAAGGTACCTGCAGTCTGATTCTGACGTTCCTTCAGACGCGGAAAACGTTTATATACTTTCTCAATGGTCGCATCAATCTCATTTTTATCAGATCTTGTAAAAGCACCCATCTTCAGATTCTGAAGAACAGTCATATTTGCAAACACACGTCTTCCTTCCGGAACATGTGCCATACCCATTGTTACAATCTTGTGAGGCGGAACCTTTGTGATATCCTGTCCGTCATAAATAATATGTCCTGATTTTGCACGAAGAAGCCCTGTCACTGTATGCAGAGTAGTAGTCTTACCGGCACCATTGGCACCGATCAGAGCAATAACTTCACCTTCATTTACAGAGAAAGAAACACCCTTCAATGCCTGAATCATTCCATAATAAACCTGTATGTCCTGTACTTCCAGTAATGCCATCTGTCTCTCCTCCTATTCTCCAAGATATGCCTTGATAACTTCCGGATCATGGAGCACATCTGAAGTCTTGCCCTGTCTCAGAACATGACCGAAGTTCAGTACAGTCAGCTCCTCACAGATACCTGAAACCAGCTTCATATCATGCTCGATCAGAAGAATGGTCATATCAAAGTTATCACGAACAAAACGGATGGTATCCATCAGTTCCTCAGTTTCATTGGGGTTCATACCTGCAGCCGGCTCATCCAGAAGAAGAAGCTTCGGCTTTGTTGCCAGTGCTCTGGCAATCTCCAGCTTTCTCTGTTTACCATAAGGAAGGTTGGATGCAAGGATATCTGCCTCTTTGTCCAGATCAAACACTTTAAGAAGCTTCATTGCTTCCTCATTCATGGTTTTCTCAACCTTAAAGTATTTCGGAGTATGTACAATACTTGTAAAAAGGCTGTATTTATCATGATTGTGAAGTCCTGCCTTTACATTGTCCAGCACACTCATCTGATGGAACAGACGGATATTCTGGAATGTTCTGGCGATTCCCGCCTTGTTGATATCAATGGTACTCTTTCCGGTGATATCCTGTCCGTCCAGATTGATGATTCCCTCGTCCGGCTTATACACACCTGTAAGAAGGTTAAAGATTGTAGTCTTACCGGCACCATTCGGACCAATCAGACCATAAAGCTGTCCTTTCTCGATGGAGACATGGAAATCATCCACTGCATGAAGACCGCCGAATGAAATATTTAAATGATTTACTTCTAGCAATGCCATAGCTTATGCCTCCTTTTTCTTAAATTTACTGAAAAGACGCTCTCTCATCTCGATTGCCTTAGGTGCCCAGTTGATCAGCATCATTACGATCAGCACGATTGCATAGAACAGCATACGGTAATCACTGAGTCCACGCAGAAGCTCAGGAAGAAGGTTCAGAATCACTGCCGCAATAATAGAACCACGCATATTTCCAATTCCACCGAGAACTACGAATACCAGGAACATGATAGACATGTTATAACCAAAGTTCTTCGGAAGTGCTGTTAAAGTTGCAAGATTATGAGCATAAAGCACACCGCCGATACCGGCTAATGCTGCTGAGATTGCAAATGCTTTCAGTTTATACTTTGTGATATCAATACCAATTGATTCCGCTGCAATACGGTTATCACGGATTGCCATGATCGCACGTCCGTCTCTGGAATTGATCAGGTTCAGAACTACGAATAAAGTAACCAGGATCAGAATCACACCTATAGTAAAGGTTGACTGTCTCGGTGTACCTGTGATACCCATGGCACCACTGATGATCATTTTTCCACCAGGCTCCATTCCAAGAGACATCTGGTCTTTCATGGAAAAATGGATTCCGTTGCTGTCAATTCCTACATAAAGCACATTGATGATATTCTTAATGATCTCACCAAATGCCAGTGTTACGATAGCAAGGTAGTCACCTTTCAGACGAAGTACAGGAATACCGATCAGGAATCCAAAGATACCTGCACATACAGCTCCGATGATCAGAGCAACGAAGAAACGAAGTCCTGCATTTGTAAATGTATCCATAGTTGCCTTTGTAAATGCTGCACTGGTGAAAGCACCGATACACATAAATCCGGCATGTCCAAGACTTAACTCACCCAGAATACCAACCGTCAGGTTCAGGGAAAGAGCCAGGATAATATATACACAAAGAGGCACCAGAAGACCCTGCATCAGGTTGGAAAGCAGATTCCCTGCGATCATTCCCTGTACGATCAGATATGCTGCAAGAACCATTCCGTATGTAATGAGATTGCTTTTTGTTGTTTTGTTTAATTTCTTCTTTTCCATGTCTGCCACCTCACACTTTCTCCTGAATGTTCTTACCAAGAATACCGGTAGGTTTCACAACCAAAACTACGATCAGAACACCGAATACAATGGCATCAGCCATCTGTGAAGAGATATAAGCTTTACCAAAAATTTCCAGGATACCCAGAACAACACCTCCGATAAAGGCTCCCGGGATAGATCCGATACCGCCAAATACAGCTGCAACGAATGCTTTGATACCAGGCATAGCACCTGTATATGGTGTCAAAGACGGGTATGCAGAGCAGAGAAGCACACCTGCGATTGCTGCAAGTCCGGAACCGATTGCAAAAGTAATGGAGATTGTTTTGTTTACGTTAATACCCATTAACTGGGCAGCGCCTTTATCCTCAGATACGGCAAGCATTGCCTGTCCTGTTTTTGTCTTGCTGATAAAGAGCATCAGACCTGCCATGATTAGGATACCACCGATAATGGTTACGATGGTTACACCAGTGATCACGATAGAACCACCTGCAAGTTTCAGGGATGGAAGACTGATCACGTTACTGAATGATTTGGTATCTGCTCCCCAGATCAGAAGAGCCACGTTCTGAAGCAGGTAGCTGACACCAATTGCTGTAATCAGAACAGCCAGAGGTGAAGCTGCATTACGCAGTGGTCGATACGCAACGCCTTCGATTACAACGCCCATGAGTGTACAGATGATAATGGACAGCAGGATGGCTAAAATCGGATTTAATCCCATGCCGCTGACTGCGACATAAACTACATAAGAGCCGACCATGATAACATCTCCATGAGCGAAGTTCAGCATTTTAGCGATTCCGTATACCATGGTATAACCAAGGGCGATGATCGCATATACACTTCCGAGGCTGATACCACTGATAAGATATGATATAAAACTACTCATAGAAGTCTTTCCTTTCTTATATTTAAATAATTTTATTGTGTGTAAAACTGGCAGATTTGCCTTTAGCGAAATCTGTCTTGTTTATTTTGCCAAAAGTAAATCTGTCATTAACGCATTAATGTAATAACGTATTAGGCAACAGGGCTGTCTGCATAATTCAGACAGCCCCGTTGGCATGCAACCATTGTCCACTCCAGGAACAATCGCATTTTATTTCTTATGAAATCTTTTCAGTTATTTCAATTTCATTATTCCATTGCTGCGTAAGCACCATCTTTGATTTCTACAGCTTTCGGAGCTTTGTTCGGCTCACCGTCTTCTGTCCATGTGATCTCGTCACCTGTAACACCTTCAAGTGTGATCTCGGTCATGCCTTTTTCAAGTGCTGCACAGATATCTGCAACATCCATGTCTGCTTTTACATCTTCTTTTTCTGCTGCTGCTTTGACTGCGTATACTGCATCATAAGCATCTGCTGCGAACTGGTTTGGTGTGTCTTTGTAAGCATCTTTGTATGCTTTTACAAAGTTCTGGGTTTTCTCATCTGTAGAATCTGCTGCAAATGGTGTAAGAAGCATCAGCCCCTCTGCAAGAGATGTATCAAAGTTTTCTACACCAAGGATACCGTCCATACCGTCGCATCCGAAGAATTTAGTTTCAAATCCCATGCTGTCTGCCTGTGCAAGGATCAGGGAAGCTTCTGTATAATAAATCGGAAGGAATACTAATTCAGCACCACCGTCTTTTGCTTTCTGAAGCTGTACGGAGAAGTCTTTATTGTTATCAGCAGTAAATGCTTCGGAAGATACGATTTCAATACCCTGATTAGCTGCTTCTGCTGTGAAGTTCTGTGTGATACCTGATGAATATACATCAGAGCTATCGTAGATAATAGCTACTTTTGTAGCAAGTTTATGCTCTCCAATGTACTGAGCTGCTGCAGTACCCTGGTTCGGGTCAGAGAAGCATACACGGAATACGTTCGGATTAGCAACACACTCTGTTGCAGATCCGGATGGAGTAAGCTGGAACATATTGTCTGCTGCTGTTTCATTTGCTACAGCTACACAAGGTGTGGAAGTAACTGTACCAACCAGGACGTTCATTCCCCAGTCTTTTAATGCGTTGTAAGCGTTCAGGGTTTTCTCAGCATCGTTTTCATCATCTTCAAATTTGAACTCTACCTGATATCCGTTGATTCCGCCGTCTTCGTTTACTTCATTGATTGCAAGCTCTGTTGCGTTCTTTACAGCCTGTCCATAGATTGCTGCTGCTCCGGTTACAGGTCCGATTCCACCGATCTTAAATGTAGCATCGTCTGCAAATACAGATACAGGTGCAACTGTTGACATTACCATTGCTGCTGCCGCAGTAACACTGATGATTTTTTTCAGGTTTTTCATAATAAAATCCTCCTTATATTTTGTCAGTCCTTTCGTCCCTCTTACGGCTCATAAGATTAGCTTCCGTTACCATTCATTCCACCTGGTACATCATTTTTGATGTTATAAATTCCGCAAGTTCATTTATTATGTAGAGGAACTGAAAAGTAACAAAAAGCCAACTGGGTTCCCAGCCGGCTTTGGCTTCCACTGACACTTTAATATGTTGCTGTTTTGAATTATATCACCATATATTTGACCATGCAAGAAAAACTTTATGGAAATTTAAGATTTTTCCGTCTTTCATGGACACTTGACCGTACCGCGCACGCAATTTTATCCCATTCATCGAAAAATGCATTAAAAAAGGTACACACAGAAACCGTAACAATTTCTATGTGTACCTCAAAATTCTGATTTAATTTATCAAATCTTATGTCTCTCTAAAACCGACAATTATGCAATTGCTTTTTTAGCAATCTCAGCAAGTGCTGTAAATCCTTCTGCATCGTTTACTGCAAGTTCAGCAAGCATCTTTCTGTTGATGTCGATGTTTGCAACTTTCAGTCCGTGCATCAGTTTGCTGTAGGATAATCCGTTCATTCTTGCTGCTGCGTTGATACGAGCGATCCAGAGCTGTCTGAACTGACGTTTTTTCTGCTTTCTTCCTGCATAGGAGCTAGCAAGTGCTCTCATTACAGACTGTTTAGCAACTCTATACTGTTTGGAACGGGCTCCTCTGTAGCCTTTTGCCAGTTTTAATGTACGATTATGTTTTTTCTTTGCGTTTAATCCGCCTTTAATTCTTGCCATTTCTTAAATTTCCTCCTGTTTGTCTATCTTCAATGAATAAATGCTTCTTATAAATATGGTAATGCTTTCTTCATGCTCTTAACATTAGTAGCATCAACAACAGTAGATTTTCTCAGATTTCTTTTTCTTTTCTGAGATTTCTTTGTTAAGATATGGCTCTTATAAGCTTTATTTCTTACTAATTTTCCTGTACCTGTTTTTTTGAAACGCTTTGCTGCTGCTCTGCAAGTTTTAATTTTTGGCATTGTTAATTCCTCCTTAAACTGTATCTCTATTATATTTAACGTTTTTCCGTTAAAAACATGGTCATGCTTCTGCCTTCAACCTTCGGTGCCTTCTCCACTGTTGCCACATCTGCAAGCTGCTTTGCAAAATCATCAAGCACATGTCTGCTGCTTGCCATATGTGCCATTTCTCTTCCGCGGAAACGTAATGTTACCTTTACTCTGTCACCCTTGGAGAGGAACTTTCTGGCGGCGTTGACTTTCGTATTCAGGTCATTGGTATCAATGTTTGGAGAAAGTCGCACTTCTTTGACATCGATGGTCTTCTGCTTCTTCTTGGCTTCTTTTTCTTTTCTTGCAAGCTCATAACGGTATTTACCATAATCGATGATCTTACATACCGGCGGTTTCGCCTGCGGGGCAATTTTTACCAGGTCAAGCCCTGCCTCCTGAGCTTTGAACATTGCTTCTTTCGCGGACATGATTCCAAGCTGTTCTCCGTCCGAACCGATTAAGCGTACCTCTTTGTCTCTGATCTGTTCGTTAATCATTAAATTGCTAATTGTAGTGCACCTCCATACCTGTTAGATAGATTCTAATGACTTCTCGTCGCCCTCATTTACATAAAAAAAGCGTGGACAAAATCCACACTCCGCTATCACACTGCTGATATCTTTTCTTCTTAATCTGCGGAACAATCTCCTTATTCCTGCCAACCTTAAATATCAGCCTTCTCTGTGCAATATAAACCCAAGCCGCTAAACTAAATGCGCTGAGGTGAGAGTGGAACTCTGCTTTGTTTTCTTACGTACTTGTATAAGATACCATGTTCAGTCTGCTATGTCAAGTACTTTTTACATTTTCTTTATTTTTTTAGATCTCATGTTACTGTTCACACACCACTATTCCGCGAGGTGTTTTGGCATGAATATGCCAAAATCCCGAGACATACAGGCCAAAATTCCATTGCCGCAGGCAATCTGGAATGAATTTTGGCTACGTTACTGTGAACGGAGTGAACAGTAACAATCTCATGTATATTTTCTCTCAAACTGCACATCCTATCTCCGAAGCTTATTCAATGTAACTGTTCAGTACTCTTGCACTACAGCAGTATTGAATAGTTATCTCAGATTTTTTCAGGAGGGTAACTCTATGACAATTCTTAAATGTTCAGCAATGACCTGTGTTTACAACAAAGAACAGCTCTGTTCAAAGGGTGATATTGACGTGACAGGCGAAAATGCTACTTCTGCAAATGAGACAAGCTGCGGCAGTTTCCGAGAGAGAACCGGCAGTTCCATGAAAGACAGTTATACAGATGACTGTGGCTGCGACAAAATCCAGATCGACTGCAAAGCCCATAACTGTACCTATAATGATAACTGCAAATGTACAGCATCCTCCATTCAGGTAGACGGCTCTAATGCACATGCATCTTCCGATACAAGATGTGACACCTTCCAGTGCCATTGTGGCGCATAATATCAACATCATGGCAACAGGATTTTCACCCGTATATCAGGGATAATGAACTTCCCTGATCCGGTCAAAAAAAGAGACATGTCCATCTATATGGAATATGTCTCTTTTGTCTGTCTGTAAATTATTTCACTGCAAAACAGATAATCCTATCTGTTTCTTAAGAAATCCGGAATCTGGATATCCTTCTTCTGAACAGTGCTTGACGGAGTCTTAGATGCTCCAAATGGTGTGGCATTCATAGTTGGAAGGCTGAAGCTAGGCATGTTCATACCGCTTCCTGCTGCAGTTCCGGCTGTTGCTGTACCTGTCGTTGCTGTGGAAGAAGGTCTTCTTGCACCAAAGGAAGAAGCTGTGCTTCTTTTTCCGAAAGGGGTCTGCTGAAGGTTATCATCATTCAGACCTGTTGCAATCACTGTGATTCTGCAGTAGTCAGCAACTGTATCATCATACATGGCACCAAAGATGATGTTTGCTTCCTCACCTGTAAGCTCCTGTACATAGCTTGCAGCATCATTGGCATCCATAAGAGAAATATCTCCGGAAATATTAATGATAACATGTGTAGCACCTTTGATGGTTGTCTCAAGAAGTGGAGAAGATACGGCCTGCTGTACAGCTTCCATAGCTTTGTCGTCTCCTCTTGCTTCACCGATACCGATATGGGCAATTCCCTTGTCTGTCATTACAGTCTGAACGTCTGCAAAGTCAAGGTTAATCAGAGCCGGCAGATTGATCAGGTCTGTAATGCCCTGTACTGCCTGCTGCAGAACTTCATCAGCCTTCTTCAGAGCTTCCGGCATGGTTGTTCTGCGATCTACAACTTCCAGTAATTTATCATTCGGGATAACGATTAATGTATCCACTGCTTTCTTCAGATTCTCAATGCCTGCAAGTGCATTATTCATACGAGTTCTTGCTTCAAAACGGAAAGGTTTTGTAACAACGCCAACTGTAAGGATACCCATTTCTTTCGCTGCTGCTGCGATAACAGGTGCAGCTCCGGTTCCGGTTCCGCCTCCCATACCACAGGTAACGAATACCATATCCGCACCTTCCATTAACTGTTTTACTTCTTCAATGCTCTCCTCTGCTGCTTTCTGTCCAACCTCAGGCTGGGCTCCTGCACCAAGACCTTTGGTAATCTTCTCGCCAATCTGAAGTACAGTTGGAGCTTTGCACAGAGTTAAAGCCTGCTTATCAGTATTAACACCTACAAACTCTACTCCGCCGATGGCCTCTTCCACCATTCTGTTTACTGCATTATTTCCGGCTCCACCTACACCGATCACTATGATCTTGGCAGATGATTCAGCCTCGTTTGACATAATCTCTAACAACGTACTTCCTCCTTTATTTATACCTGATATCCTTTTCAGTGATTTATATCAAAGTTACATATAGATATATCATATATTTTTTTTGAGAATTAATCAACCATTAATTTTGTTTTTTTATACTTTTTTCACTCTTTTTCGGCAATTCCGGTAAATATGTTGTATCAGTGTACGGAGCCTTCTCTGATCTCAAAGTTTCCATATACTATCAATATCCCTCAGAATCATCCCCCTGATAATCACTGTTATCTTCTGTATAATCACCATATCCATCTGAATCATCTGAGTTTCCGTCGTCATATGATGAATCACTTTCTCCATCTTCTGAGATATCAGAACTCTGGTCATCTGCGGAACTTTCATCTCCTGAACCATCTCCCGACTCATCAGATGCCGCATCCAGAGATTCCTGTGTAGGCTTCGGTCCCACATAATTACCGGATTCGTCATACTCACCTGCTCCGGTATAATCCCCTTCCTCATCATAACCGCCATTCCAGTTCTCAATTGCTTCCTCAAGAGCAGTCTTCGGTTTTGCACCTACATAATTACCATCCTCGTCATACTCACCGTCTCCGGTATAATTGCCATCTTCATCATAACCGCCATTCCAGTTCTCAGCAGTAACTTCTTCCTGTTCCAGTTCTTCTTCAAAGGTATTGGACTCCGTAGCCACACTCTCCATATGAAGAATACCTTTTTTTCCCTGAATTTTGGGCAAAATCGCTATCACTCGGTTCATCTTCTCTTCCAGATCAGCATCTTTTCCAAGCTGAACAGTTATATCCCCATAGATGAGGCTGATAGAATAGCTGCTGTCAAACTGGATATGATCGGGGATCATATCATTTTTCTGAAAGATTGTAGACAATGCTACAGCTGTATTCAGTACAGTATCTCCTTTAATATCCAGTTTCTCATCCATCACGATGCTGTTCACCTGAATTCCGTCAAAATACGGAACCGTCTCATCTCTGTTCTGAGAACCCTCCACAAAAATGCCATTTCTGTCAAAATAAATGTAACTGTCAAGATATCGGATGCATCCGACTGTTTTTTTCTCTTTTACGCTGATACAAATGGTATTTCGGTTCAGCTGGGTAACTTTAAATGCATCTACATATGCAATGTCCTCTGTATTTGTAGTGCTGTAGAGCAGTGGTGCAAGGACCGAATTGGAAGCCATCGGTCCCCGAAGCACCATATTCTTTACTTCTTCGTCTGTATAATGGGAAGTTCCCCTCACCTCAACAGTATCTACTTTATAATAGGAAAAAAATACTATCACAGCGACCATAACTCCGGCGCCTATCATACCTGCCAGCATCTTCTTCGTCCTTTTACTCATAGGAGGTCTTTTCCCATAATTACTTTCTCTCATAAATCCTCAAATCCTCTGTCCCCGGCTGCCATATTCTGCAGCCCAAAGTCCGTAAATCTTCACAGATATGCTCATAGCCCCTGCTGATAAACCCGGCTCCTGTAACACAGGTTTCTCCCTCTGCCATAAGTGCGGCAATGAGCAGGGCTGCACCACCTCTGAGATCTCCTGCCTGTACCTGTGTTCCCTTAAGAGTTTTTCCCCCTCTTATGATTGCCTGGTTTCCGCTTACGGAAATATCTGCGCCCATTTTTTTCATCTGAAAAGCACTGCCAAATCTCCGGTCAAAAATATTTTCCCGTATGGTACTCTGTCCCTGCGCACCTGTCAGCACCGCCATCAACGGAGCCTGCAGATCTGTGGGAAAACCCGGATAAATTTCTGTTTCTACTAAAACAGCCGGTCTGACAGCATTCTTTCCATTGACCTCTAGTGTACCACCATTTACTTGATATTGTCCACCTATTTTCCGATATACTTCCATAAACGACTGCAGCTCCTCCACAGGTACATCATGAAGAATAATCTTACTTCTTGCTGCCGCAGCCGCACACAGATAGGTACCTGCAACAATACGATCCGGAGGAATACGGTAGTCTCCGCTTTTCAGTTCATCCACTCCTCTAATCGTAATTTCACCGGTTTCTTCTCCTTCTATCAGTGCTCCCATTGTTTTCAGATATCTGCAGAGCCAGAAAACCTCCGGTTCTTTCGCACAATTATAAAGATGTGTTACACCTTTTGCAAGAACTGCTGCCAGTATTGCCTGTTGAGCAGCTCCCACACTCGATTTCGGAAACACAATATCCTGCCCTTCAAATCTGACACATTCTCCATCCAGGCCTGATGCATTTTCCCGGACATCCGCGCCAAGTGCTCTCAGTGCCATAAGATGGAGATCTATTGGTCTTTTCCCGATCGTACATCCGCCCGGATACCCTATCCTGCATTTCCTGTTTCTTGCAAGCACCGCACCTGCCAGAATGATTGAAGAACGCATTCTGCCTGTATAGACTGCAGGAATTTCTGTTCCGTCTGCGCAGGAACAATCCAGATAAAGATCATGATCGTCCCACCAGATCACTGCACCAAGACTTTTCAAAATCTCTTCCATACAGAAAACATCTGAAATTCTGGGGCATCCCCTCAGAATGCTTAGTCCTCTGTGCATCAGAGATGCGGCTATCATTGGAAGTGCTGCATTTTTAGATCCCTGTATAAAAATCTCTCCGCTGAGAGAAGCTTTACCTGTCACATGGATTTCATCCAACCTTTTGCTCCCAAAGAGTCTCTTACTTTACAGTTTATGGCTTTTTCTATTATATGTTACGTCATTCTGAAACCTGTAATTCAATTTATCCTGTCACATTTCCCAACATTCATCGCAAGTCCCATTTCCCCAAGAAGAAACACTGCCGAAGTTCCTCCATAGCTGATAAAAGGCAGCGTAATGCCTGTATTGGGGATTGTATTGGTCACCACTGCAATATTCAAAATAACCTGAAGAGCCAGATGCCCCATAATCCCGCAACAGATAAGAGCTCCGGCCAGATCTTTTGCATGCATGGCAGCCACACCCAGCCGCCACAGAAGCATTGCAAACAGAAAAATCAGAAAGATAGCTCCGGCTGCTCCCATTTCCTCACATATAATCGAAAAAATCATATCATTCTGCGCTTCCGGAACAAATCCAAGTTTCTGCAGACTGTTTCCAAATCCTCTGCCGAATATTCCGCCGCTGCCGATGGCATACAGTCCCTGGATCGTCTGAAATCCTTTTTCATATTTCTCCGGATTTCTCCAGATTGCAAGACGTTCCAGACGATAGCTCTCTGCAGCAAGAAAAACAGCTATGAAACCTGCACCTGCGCTGCCAAGCCCGATAAATTCCAGATATCCCGGATTGGATACAAAAATCAGGATTCCACCGATACCCAGAATAATGATCGCTGTACTCAGATTATTTGAACCTACAAGACCAATGATCGGCAGCAGGGTCAATATTGTCCTGCACATAAATCCAAGGCCCATGGTTGCTTTTTTTGTACGCTCGATCTGCCATGCAAGAAAAAGGATTACAGCAACTTTCGCAAACTCTGAAGGCTGAAAAGATAAAGGTCCAAGATTCAGCCATCTTTTTGAGCCGTTGATCTCCTGACCTACAAAAAGTACTGCGCCGGACAAAAACATTGAAATCAGATATGCCACTGGTCCCAGCCTCAGAAAAAAATGATAATCAATGGAAGAAACCATATACATTACTCCCATACCCAATGCTGTGGCAAATAACTGTTTCTTAAAATAACAGGCAGAGTCGCCGAAACGTACTCTGCCATTATATTCACTGGAGCTGAATAATACTGCCAGGCCAAAAATCACAAGCAGTACTATCAGTACCAGCATCGTCATATCTGTTTTTGATAAATCTGTCGCTCTTTTTCGCGCCATCTGTTTCTCCGCAAAATTATCTATAGCCGGTCACTGCAGCTTCGTCTTTCTCTGCCGGACAGCTATAATTCTTACTTATAGATATTCTACAGATTTCTTACATATTCCTTGAACATATCTCCACGCTGTTCATAGTTATCAAACTGTCCCCAGCTTGCACATGCGGGAGAAAGCAAAACAGCATCTCCAGGCTGTGCTTTCTCCTCACATACCTTTACTGCCTCTTTCAGATCTTCGCAGAGGATGATGTCATGGAAACCATGTTTCTCAGCAGCTTCTTTGATTTTCTCCTTTGTCTGACCGATCAGCACCAGATAACGTACCTTTCCGTCAAATGCCTCAATCCATTCATCATAACCGGACTGTTTATCATAACCGCCGCCAATCAGAAGTGTCGGACGGTTCATTGCCTGGATTCCTTTAATTGCCGCATCCGGGTTAGTTCCTTTGGAATCATTATAATATACAACGCCTTTTTTCTCTGTCACATATTCGATTCTGTGTGCAACAGCTGTAAATTCACAGATGCTCTTACGGATGCTGTCCAAGGATACTCCATCGTAGTAAGCCATTGCAACTGCGGCCATAACATTCTCAAAATTGTGTTTTCCAAGAAGCTTCAGATCTTCTGTCTTAACTACTTCGATTTCTTTTTCTCCGTCCTTCAGGATGATTTTGTTTCCATCCAGATAAATTCCCTCATCCAGTTTACGTCCGCTGGAGAAATATACCACTCGTGGAGTCAGATGTTTTCCAAACTCACGCAGAACCTCATCTTCATAATTCAGCACGCATACATCTTCTGTGCCCTGATTCTCAGTGATCAGTTCTTTCACACGTATATACTCTTCCATTGTATGATGACGGTTCAGATGGTCCTCTGTAATATTCAGGATTGCAGATACCTTTGGTGCAAACTCATCAATCGTTTCCAGCTGAAAACTGCTGATTTCTGCAACAGTTACAGAGTTTTGCTTCATCTCCAGTGCTTTGGAAGTATATGGGGTTCCGATATTGCCGACTACAAAAACAGACTCACGTGCATCCTGCATAATTTTTCCAAGAAGTGCTGTTGTAGTAGTTTTTCCGTTTGTTCCTGTGATGGCAAGTACTTCGCCGTCACCTACTCTGTATGCCAGTTCTACCTCTCCCCATACCGGAAGCCCCTGCTCATAAAAACTCTTTACAAGTGGAAGATCTGTCGGCACTCCGGGGCTTAAAACTACCAGATCAAGACTGTCCTGTACTTCTTTCGGAAGTTCTCCTGCATATACAGTGACCGGATATGTCCCATCTGTTTTATGTACAACTGCGTCTTTATCTGTTTCGGCATTTCCGTCATAGATAACCGGAAATGCTCCTACCTTTGCCAGAAGGTCAGATGCTCCGATTCCGCTTTTTCCGGAACCGAATACAAGTACCTTTTTTCCCTGTAATTCCATAATAATTTTCCTCCCTTTTATCAGCATAACGCTGAAATCTGCTTAGACAAAATCTTACAGTGCCAGCAGTGCGACCATACACATAACCGCTGTAATAACTGAGAATACCGCAACTACACGTGTTTCAGACCATCCGCATAACTCAAAATGATGATGGATCGGTGCCATCTTAAAAATACGCTTTCCATGTGTTGCCTTGAAATAAGTTACCTGAATGATAACGGAAAGTACTTCGATCAGATAGATCAGACCCACGATCAGGATAAATAACGGCATCTGCATCACATAAGCCGTACCTGCAACAAAACCACCCAGTGCCAGAGAACCTGTGTCTCCCATAAACACTTTTGCCGGATATACATTAAACAACAGAAATCCCATCAGACCTCCCACAACTGCACCTGTGATCGGCTCGATCCCCGATTTCATTCCAATAGAAACTACTGTAAAAAATACTGCAACGATCAGAGTCACACTGGAAGCAAGACCATCCAGACCATCCGTAAAATTAACTCCATTCACAGTACCGATCACAGCAAAGAAAAGAACCGGAACTGCCAGCCATCCAAGATTCAGGAAATGTCCGCTCCAGAATGGGATTCTCATAGTCAGTGAGATATCTGTATACTTAACAATATAAAATACAAAAATCGCAGTCAGAACTACCTGAAGTAAAAATTTCTGCCATGGCAGCAGTCCGTCTGAGCGTTTCAGCACAACCTTCAGATAATCATCCAGAAATCCGATAATTCCAAATCCAAGAGTCAGGAACAGTACCGGAATGATCTTCGGATAATCCCCTACATAAAATAATGCAGTTATCGCTGTGGCGATCAGAAAGATCACTCCACCCATTGTAGGTGTTCCTGCTTTCTTTAAATGGGACTGTACGCCCTCTGTTCTTTCTGTCTGGCCCATCTTCAGTCTCCGGAGAAAAGGAATGATGACCGGTCCTAATACAACGCTGATTGCAAAAGAAATCAGCACAGGGATTACAACTTGAAATTCCATCTTACACCTCGTTCATTCTTTCGTTTTTTCCTGAAAGTTTTTTACTTTCAGATTTCTTTTAGTATAAGGCTTTTTTGCTTATTTATCAACCCTGCCTGCGGAATTTCCCTAATTGCCTTCTGTAGAAAAATCAGAAACATCACTTTTTTCAATTCCAAGATATGGCAGGATATTCTCAAAAATACCACGTATCACAGGTGCAGCTACTGTCCCTCCATAATAGATTCCTTTCGGATCATGAATAATACACAGTCCCAGTATCTTCGGATCTTCTGCAGGTGCAAATCCCAAAAAAGAGGAAATATAACGATTTGCACTTCTTGGCAGTGTCTGAGAAGTGGCAGTTTTCCCACCGATGGCATATCCTTCAATTTTTGCATTTTTTCCGGAGCCCTGAGATACTACTGTTTCCAGGATTTCTCTTATTTCCTTCGAAGTCTCTTCAGAGACAATTCCTTCCTTTACCGGAAAAATCAGTTTCTCACCCTCTGTTCTGTCAGGATTTAACACTGCGACTCCAAAATGCGGTGTCACCCGTCTGCCTCCGTTTATAAGTGAACTTACTGTTGCAGCCAGCTGAACAGGCGTAATCTGAAAAGACTGTCCAAAAGAAACCGTTGCCAGTTCCACTTCTCCCATATTTTTCTTCTGATGCATAATAGTTCCTGCCTCTCCCGGAAGATCTGTCCCGGTTTTATCCAGAAGTCCAAACTGTCTGAAATACTTATAATAACGTTCTACCCCAAGGCGAAGCCCCACCTCTATAAACACAGGGTTACAGGAATTCTGTGCACCTTCCACAAAATTCTGGGATCCATGTCCTGTTCTTTTTGCACAGTGGATTCTGCGATCCTCCACCACTTTATATCCGGGACAATAAAAACGGTCCCCCGGTGAAACAACACCAGCCTCCAGTCCGGCTGCCATGGTGATGATTTTAAATGTGGAGCCCGGTTCATAAGTATCATTCAGGCAGGGATTTCTCCACATCTGATTCAGTAATTCCTGCTTTCTTTCTGTATTTGTTTTTCCTGATGCAGTCTGCACTGCCAGTTCACTTTGTTCATTGTGATCTTCCGACGGTATTGTTATCCCGGATTCATTTAACTGCATATTCAGATCATCTGTCAGGGTAAAAGGATCATTCAGGTCAAATTCCGGCACATTGACACATGCATATATTTCGCCGTTCTGTGGATTCATCAGCAGGATAGATACACGTTCTGCCTGCTTTTCCTCCATTACTTTCAAAGCTGACTGCTGCGCAAATTCCTGAATATTTACATCAAGGCTGATTATCAGGCTTTTCCCCTCTATCGGTTTTTCCCTTGTCTCACCCAATTTATCAATTTCCACACCCCTGGCATCTGTTGTTGTCAGGATTTTACCCGGCTGTCCCCTCAGGATTTCTTCATATTTCACTTCCAGACCGATAATTCCCTGATTATCACCTCCCGTAAATCCAATGACTTTTGAAGCCAGACTTCCACATGGATAGTAACGCTTATAATCCTCATCAACTTTCACCCCTGCCAGACTGCACTCTCTTATCTCATCACCTGTACTTTTTTCCACATTTGTCTTTACTATTTCTATGGAAGAGATTTTCTCCACTCTTTTTCTCACTTCTGCCTCATCTATTTTCAGTTTTTCAGACAGCAGGGCGATTACTTTTTCAGGTTCTTTAATCTGACTGTGGATCACAGAGATTGTACATACCGTCCTGTTTGATGCCAGAACTTTTCCCCTTGCATCCAGAATCTCCCCTCTGGCCGCTTTGATCTCTCTCTCTCTTTCGTGAAGTTCTTTTGCTTTCTTATAATAATAGTCTGATCTGAAACACATAAGATATACCAGTCTTCCGATAAGGCCTGTCATCATTAAAATACAGCAGAGTAATACCACCCATATTTTTCTCTTGTGAAACGTCATATTTTTTTTCATAAAAAAAGCTCCGCAGAGATTGTCATAACAATATATGACCATTCTCTGCGGAGCTATAACTATACGTTTTTATTCCAGACCTGCTTCTTCATTGGTAATACCGTCCGTCTCTTCGTCATTATCCTCAGTCGTCTCAGCTTCATCATCCTCCAGAGGTGCAGGTGCATCAGGATTGGATACTGCATCTCCTGAAGAATCTGCATCCGTACTTCCCGAAGCACTGACAAGATTTGTAGACATCTTATAATTGCCTTCCTCATCCAATATGTGATCTCCATTGGCATCCAGCAGATATCCGTTTTCATCAATCCGGTTTCCATCCCAGTCTATCAGATTGCCATCTGCATCCACCAGATTACCGTCACTGTCAAGTTCGCTGTCCGATATGGAAGTACTCTTTAAATGTCCCTTAAACCCTTCCCACAATTCTGTCTCCGGCACTGTTCCATCTTCAGATTCATCCGGCACTACATTCAGATACGGAAGAAGCTCCGAAAGGATTCCCTGTGCAATATACTGCGGATAAGTACTGTTTGCCTGATCCTCTACATTCGGTTCATCTACAACTACATAAATTACCACAGCCGGGTCATCTACAGGAGCAAATCCAATAAAAGAAACCAGATATTTTCCGTTTCCTCGCGGGTATTTCTCCGCTGTACCTGTTTTACCGCCTGAACTGTAACCCTGCACTTTGGAATGACGGCTGGTACCCTGCTGTACACTCAATGCCATATAGCTTCTGATATCACTGGAAATCCTGGAGGAAATCGTCTGCTTCAGAAGTATCGGCGAGATTGTTTTTATAGTTCCGCCATTACTGTCAAGAACCTTTGTCACAAGATGCGGCTGATAATAATATCCGCCATTGATAACGGAACTCATCGCATTGATTTCCTGGATCATGGTACAGGTAAAACCCTGTCCAAAAGCAGAACATGCAAGTTCTGTTTCCCCCATACTGTCCTTAGTATGGATAATACCTGCGCCTTCATTCGGCAGATCAATCCCTGTCCTTGTTCCGAAATTAAACAGACTCTGTGCTTTGATAAACTGAGTAGCTCCCATCTTGGCACCAATCTGCATCATTGCATCATTACAGGAGTTTGCAATTACCTCTCCCAGTGTCTCTGTGCCATGTGCGCTCGGATAAACCGCACACTTGATCATAGTATCTCCAAAAGTCTGCGATCCATCGCATACAAATGTATCTGTTTCCTGTATCGCACCCTTTTCCAATGCAGAAGCCATGACGATCGGCTTTACAACAGATCCCGGCTCATAGGCATCTGTGACGCAGAAATTACTCCACATACCATTCAGAGCCTCCACTGTTTCCACATCATTCATCGCTTTGATTTCATCTTCTGTATATACAGCGGAAAGATCTCTCGGATTATTCAGATCATAACGGTCACCACCATCCATGGCAATAATCTCACCGGTGGACGGATTTTCAACAATGACACCTATATTCTTGGCCCCCATTGCCTCTTTAAATCCATTAACATATTTCTCAACAATCTGCTGTGCACCGATGTCAATGCTGGTCTGAATGCTTTTTCCATTCACCGCAGCAATAATGGTCTGCTCCACATCTGAATCATCATTGATATACCCATACTGTCTTCCGTCTACGCCTGTCAGTGTGCTGTTATAGTACCCTTCCAGTCCGATATCTGCCACATCTCTGTCCAGTGCAAAACCAATTGTATCGCATGCTGTTTCATTAAACGGGTAACTTCTCAGATAATCCTCTTCAAACCAGACGCCTTTGATATTTGCCCGTTCCTTTGCCTGCGCTTTAGTAAGACCGGAATCTTCATCCTCTGCCTTATATTTTTCAAATTCTTTCTTTTTGTCCATAGACAGCTGTTTTGTCAGTACCTGATACTGACTCTGGCTGGTTCTTGAATCGGCCAAAAGAGAACGCACTGTTTCTTCATCAATCCCCAGCACCTCATTTAAGGCACGTATTGTTGGCTCTACATAGTCCTCATCTGAATTTACAGTTTTACAGTCCAGGATCACATTATAAACTTTATTGCTGGTAGCCAGTATATTTCCGTTCTTGTCATAAATATCGCCTCTCTTTGCCGGCAGTACCTGGCTCTCATATTTCTGCTGTGCCTGACTTAACACCTGTTTTTTGTATTTGCTTCCACTGGTAGCATTAATATAAGTAATTCTCAGCACTAATATTACCAGAAGCAGTAACACAATTCCAAACAATATCAGCAGCTTTTCTTTCATGTTTTGATTTATTTTTCTCTGTGGTCTTCTTCGACTCTTTCTTCCCGTATTGCTCAATTAATCACCTACTTTGAATCTGGTATATCCTGATACTGTCTTACATAGCTGTTACCCGATGTAGAATAGGTTACTGTCTGATCATCTGACGGATATTTCATCCCCAGTCTTCCCAATGCAGTCTGCTTAATCTTATTCAGATCCACATTTGATGTCACCTGGCTGTAATATGCATCATTGTCTTCTTTTAAATCTGCCAGTTCCTCCTCAAGAGATGCAACTGTACTCATCTTTGCGGTAATCTCTGATTTATAACGAAGATATTTCA
This sequence comes from Blautia sp. MSK18_10, assembly GCF_020553185.1. NCBI lineage: Bacteria > Bacillati > Bacillota > Clostridia > Lachnospirales > Lachnospiraceae > Blautia > Blautia sp. MSK18_10. The sequence goes on from NZ_JAJCGT010000001.1 coordinate 59,202, forward strand.
CAGAGCAGAATAATATCGCCACACATACAACTGCCAGAAACGCTACAAATCCCCAGTTCATTGCAGTCGCCTTCTGCCTGTTCTTCTGTGCTTCTTTACTCAACTGATGTTTCTGCCTTGGTACCTGCGCAGGACTCGCCTGCACTCTTCGGTTTCGATTGGTCTGCTGCCTTCCCGGATTCTGTCTTCCCGGCTGCCTCTTTCTCTCCGGAACTTCTGCAAGACGTCTGACCGTATTTCCGTCAACATACATTCCTCTGTTTGTTCTGGCACTGGTTCTGCTTCTTCTTGCTGTTTCACTCCTGGTCGTTCTCGCCATTTCATGCCTCTCTAATTATAATACTCTCTCAAAAATCCGAAGCTTTGCACTTTTGGAACGCGGATTCTCTTCCATCTCTGTCTCCCCCGGAAGAATCGGCTTTCTTGTAATCACTTTTCCTTTGGATTTCTTCCCGCATACGCATACAGGAAAATCTGAAGGGCAGGTACACGGATTTTCATTTTTTCTGAAAATCGTCTTTACAATTCTGTCCTCCAGAGAATGAAAAGTGATAATGCAAAGTCTTCCGCCATCATCAAGAATATCGATCATTCCATCCAGAGAATCCCGCAGCACATCGAGCTCTCTGTTAAGCTCAATACGGATTGCCTGAAAAGTTCTCTTGGCCGGATGTCCTGACTTCACCTGCATCTTCATGGGAATGGATTCTCTGATGATTTCTGTCAGTTCTCCGGTGGTTGTGATCGGTTTCACCTGTCTGGCGGCAACAATATGTTTTGCAATATTTTTTGCAAATTTATCTTCACCGTAATCACGAATAATACGGTATAATTCTTTTTCTTCATAGCCGTTGACAATATCGCCGGCTGTCTGCGTCTGGCGCTGGTCCATGCGCATATCGAGCGGTGCATCTACCCTGTAGGTAAAACCGCGTTCTTCATTGTCAAGCTGATAGGAAGATACTCCAAGATCAAGGAGAATCCCGTCGACTTTATAGATGCCTCTTGCTGCCAGTTCCTGTACCATGTAACAATAATTGCTGCGAATGATCGTCGCCTGTTTATAGGGGGCTAACCTCTCACTCGCAGCAATTATCGCATCCTGGTCTTGATCTATGCCAATAAATCTCCCCTTGGCAGAAAGTTTCCTGCATACCTCACCGGCATGCCCTGCACCTCCTAAAGTACCATCCACGTAGATTCCGTCCGGTTTGATATTCAAACCTTCAATGGTCTCTTCCAGTAATACAGATTTGTGTTTAAATTCCATCTCCGTCTCCTGTCTGGATTTACTTTGCAAGATACTTCAAACGAGACCTGTCAGATTGTGATTCCCATGTCCTGCATGCTCTCTGCAATGCTGTCCATGTCATCATAATCACAGATCTCATTCCATTTTTCTTTGCTCCAAACTTCAATTCTGTTCAGATTACCTGTCAGAACCACATCTTTCTCCAGACCGGCAAATTCGCGCAGTGTCTGCGGTACAAGGATTCGTCCCTGCCTGTCCAGTTCACATGTAGTTGCTCCAGCTACAAAGAATCGTGAAAAAGTTCTGGCATTTTTATTTGTAAGTGGTAAAGATCTGAGCTTCATTTCAAAGGATTCCCATTCATCCATCGGATAAATGTAAAGACAGCCATCAAGCCCTCTTGTCAGAACAAACTCTTCCCCTAAGAGCTCCCTGAATTTAGAAGGAATGATCAGACGCCCCTTCGCGTCGATCGTGTGGTTATACTCTCCCATGAACATGTTACTCACCTACTCTCGCAAAATCTGAATCTCCCCTTCAGATTTCTCAGGTGGTAATGGACTCTGCCGTTATTCCCCACTCACCACCACTATTCACCACTTTCTACCACTTATGTGCTTATTCTAAACTATTTAGGCTGAAAAAACAAGGGGGAGAAAAAGATTTTTAAAATTTAGAACTCTGTTAACATTTATGAAACAACCTTATTTTTACGAGAAAAATGGGCTTTTATACACAAAAAGTGGGTTGAATTTCCACTTTCAACCCACTTATCTTTCAGATATATGTTTTTTTACTGTTCTTCTTTTGAATTTGTGGGAGAAGTTCCCACATCTGGCTTTACCTGTTCATCCATCTCCGGCCGGATTTCCGGTTCCGGTTTCATTTCAGAAGTCTCAGGAAACATCTGTTTTTCTTTCACTGACTCGTCCAGAAATCTTTTTTTCCTCTGCCGGCGCATAGTATCTCTTTTCTGTGCCATCACTCTGCGTACGATCACTACAGGCATAAAAACAGCAAATAATATAGCGGAAATTACCAGCGAAATCCCCACTTTTGTCCCCGGAATATAAAGCTTATCTGTTCTGAACCATTCAAAGAAAAACCTTCCCAGACCATAACCTGCCAGATAGATCATAAACAATTCGCCTTCATATTTCTTTTTTCGGCGCATGGCCATCAACAGCAGAAATAACAGCAGACACCACAGACTTTCATAAAGAAAAATCGGCTGAACCTGAATATATGAAATCCCATTTATGGTCAGCAGATTATCTCTCATTGCTCCCGAAACTTCTCCTGACCGCACAGCTGAAACCGGTATCTGCATTGCCCATGGCAGATCTGTATATTCTCCGAAAGACTCTCTGTTAAAAAAGTTACCCCAGCGCCCTATAGCCTGTCCCAGAAGTATTCCGGGACACGCAATATCGGCACTCTGCCAGAATGACGTTTTGGTAATCCTGCAAAATACCGCTGCCGCAAGAAATCCAAAGAGCAGACCACCATATAAAGCGTAACCACCATTTCGAAAGTCCAGTATGGCATTCAGATTTTCTTTATAAAATCCCCATGAAAAAGCCACATAAAATAATCTAGAACCTGCCACTGAAACCAGCAGGGAGATAAGCATCATATCGAGATACCTGTTCTGATCTTCCCCATTTCGTTTCGCTTCAAGTGTCACAAGTCCCATTCCAAGAAGAGCACCCACAGCAATCAGTACTCCATATATGGTGAATTCCATTCCAAATATCTGAAATGAGCGTGGCACATAATCAAAGACCAGGCCAAGTCCCGGAAAACGTATCGACATTTCCATAAATCACCTGTTCATCATACATTGAATCGGAATAAGATCACATCTCCATCCTGTACAACGTATTCTTTACCTTCCATTCTTACAAGACCTTTCTCTCTGGCACCTGCGTAGGAACCACAATCCAGAAGATCCTGATAATTTACAACCTCAGCTTTAATAAATCCTCTTTCAAAATCTGTATGGATCTTACCTGCTGCCTGAGGAGCTTTTGTTCCGATTTTAATTGTCCAGGCTCTTGTCTCATCCTCACCTGAAGTAAGGAAACTCATCAGTCCAAGAAGATGATAGCTTGCTTTTACAAGTTTCTCAAGTCCTGATTCTGTCAGTCCCAGATCCTCCAGGAACATTTTCTTCTCATCATCATCCAGTTCAGAGATCTCTTCTTCGATTTCTGCACAGATAACGAAAATCTCACTGTTCTGCTCTGCCGCATATTTGCGCACTGCCTGTACATGGCTGTTGCTTTCACCGTCATCAGCCAGATCTCCTTCTGCTACGTTTGCTGCATAGATCACAGGCTTCCAGGTAAGCAGATTATAAGTAGACATCCAGGCTTCTTCATCTTCATTTTCCATTTCCATAGTGATTGCCATCTTGCCATCTTCCAGATGTGTTTTTACCTTCTGAAGGAAATCAAGCTCCTTGGCAGCCTCTTTGTCCATGCGTGCTGTTTTTGTAACTTTTGCAATTCTTCTCTCAAGGATCTCAAGGTCTGAGAAGATCAGCTCCAGATTAATAGTTTCAATATCACGGATAGGATCAATACTTCCATCTACATGGATAACATTGGAATCTTCAAAGCAGCGGACTACATGAACGATTGCATCTACCTCACGGATATTTGCAAGGAACTGGTTTCCAAGGCCTTCTCCTTTGGATGCTCCCTTTACAAGTCCTGCAATATCTACGAATTCAATTACAGCAGGTGTCACTTTCTTAGAATGATAAAAGTCTCCGAGAAGCTTCAGTCTCTCATCCGGCACTGTAACAACACCTACATTAGGGTCAATGGTACAGAACGGATAATTTGCAGATTCTGCGCCTGCCTTTGTCAATGAATTAAATAATGTACTTTTTCCAACATTGGGTAATCCGACGATTCCTAATTTCATTTTTTATATTTCCTCCTATAAATCCTTTGATTTTATCCCAGTCCAATAGCTAAATCTTTGATTGACCAACATATCAAATGACAATCAAGTGGATATTCACAATCCAAGCTCTTTGCCTTTTAAATCTTTTCCCATATTTCAGCTTCTCTCATCAGAAGTCCTAATACAGTACTTTGTATTATACCATAGCATCTTATCTTTGTGAATATTCATTTTCATCTCATCTCCTGCTAATATTTCCACACTTTTCGAAATGAATTTTTCAAATTCTTCTCTCGCCTCATTTCTATTTCTAATTATTGTAAAAATCATTTTTATACCGGCTCAAAAAATGTCCTTACACATATTCAAAAGATGAAGGGCATAAATACAGCCTCTTATAGAATACTTGAAAACAAAAAAGCACTCACCTATTTCAGGTAAATGCCTTAGTCAAGCGGATATTCACAATCCGCTTTGCTACTTGCTCATAACCGAATAACTGCTCCGCAGTTTATCAGAAAGATTCAGCCTTCCCCTCCGGGAAAATAATTTTAAACACAAAGAAAAAAATCACCATGGAAACTCCACCTGTAATAATTGTCACAAGCATGTTATAGACTGCCGGTGCCACATATGCAGATGCAACTGGCATCCACAGATTATTAAATCCATTACAGATCAGTGAAATTACCACCCATGCTATAAAATACCAGATTGCCTGATATACAGGATTTCCATGGCTTTTAAAAGTAATATTTCTCTGAAGTGGAAAATTGATACACTGTGCAAGAAATGACCCCAATTCATAACTGATAAAATAGCCAAGTCCACCACCGATCAGTATATTCCCCGTTGCATCACGCAATACATTATACCCCAGTAAACTCCATGTAAATTTTACTCCAAACAGATTCATGGAAACCTTTGGCCACATAAATTCTGTACCAGCCAGACCAATTCCCAAAATCCCTGGTAAAAATGTAAATACAAGATACTGGAATACTGTCACGCCCATACTGAATATAACAAAATAGAATATCTGATAAAGCCATTTTGCAAAAGTAGCATGTTTCTCTTCAAAACATTTCCATATATTTTTTATATGATTCATCTGCACTTCCCTCCGGCTCCTTTTAATAATTTTTCATATTTCTTATTATTTCTTCTGTTTCTGAAATATCCGCCAACTACTTTTTTTACTCCAAGCATAAAGTGGCCATTCACAGCATCGACAATTCCATATACCATTTCCATACTGACTGCCCCACCGGTCATCTTGGCAATCCCCCGAAACGGCATATTGTAAATAAAAAGAATATTCAAATCTGGCTTTCCCTGTGCCTCACTCTTCTTTTTCATTTTTGTGAGATATCTATATATCAGCCTTGCAAGTCGGCTTTTTGCATAATACATCTGACAGATTGCATCATTGATTCCCAGATTTCCACTCCATCTTCCGTTCGGTATCTCATGGCCAAGAAGTTCATGAAATTCCTCATCTGATATTTTCTGCACGATTCCTGTATAATAGTAAGGCATTTTTGCCGGATTATACGGATACCCTTTACTATTTCCTGTTCTCTCAGTCGTACCTGTTAAACGAATATCTGCAACACTGGCTCCTACCATAATCTGATAAGTTCCTGTTTCTATTTCCCACTGTCCCGTTTTTATATTCCAATAACGAAATGTCTTATCATCAAAGGGAATCCTGAGCTGTCTGCTTTCTCCTGCCTTTAGATAAACTTTTGCAAAACCTTTCAGTTCTTTTTCCGGTCGGAATACGATTGCATTAGGAAGTCCTACATACATCTGAACAACCTCAGCTCCGTCTCTGTCACCTGTATTGGTAACCGAAACTTTGATTCCATCCTCTTCTATGATAAGATCAGAATATGTAAATTCCGTATAAGAAAGCCCAAAGCCAAATGGATATTGCACCCGAACTTTTGAAGTATCATAATAGCGATATCCCACATAAACACTCTCGCGGTATTCCGATGTTTTCTCATTACTTGGATAATATCGGAATGCCGGTGTCTGTTCATAAGAGATGGGATATGTTTCTGCCAGTCTTCCTGATGGATTCACTTTTCCGGTCAGAATATCCAATGTTGCAGAAGCGCCTGCCTGTCCATTCAGATAGCCATGCAAAATCGCTTTGCAGCAGGTGTGCCATGGCATTTCTATCGCAGATCCTGCACTCAGTATTCCAATAATATTTTCATTCACTTTACTGATATCCTGCAGAAGATCTATCTGATTCTGCGGAATACGCATATGGGTTCTATCCAGTCCTTCTGATTCACTGATCTCATCAAGACCAAAGCAGAAAATCACAATATCCGCGTTCATAGACAAATTTAATGCAAACTTTCTATCATTCTCATCTACATCTCCATTTCTCTGATAGCCTCTTGTCATCCCCAGAATATTCAGATCATATTGTTGCAAAATCGCTGACATATCTTCTACTTTTGTTGGATTGACCATAGAAGATCCTGCCCCCTGATATCTGGGTGAAAAAGCAAAATCTCCAATAATAGCGATGGATTTTTGGGTATCCAGAGGAAGAATCTGTTTTTCATTTTTCAGAAGAATCATGCTTTCTGCTGCTGCTTTCCTTGCCAGTTGATGATGTGCGTTTCTGTCAAAGTTTTTATCTGAAAGCTTCTTCCCTGATGTCAGTTCCATCACTGCATCCACCAGTTCTCCAACTCTTTCATCCAAATCCGCTTCCTTCAGCTTTCCATTTCGGACAGCAGCAATCACTTCTCTTGCAGAATCGTACCCACAGGACGGCATCTCCAGATTTGAGCCGGCAGCAACACCTTTCACATGGTCATTGCTTCCGCCCCAGTCTGTTACTACAATTCCATCAAATCCCCATTCTTTGCGCAAGATATCTGTCAAAAGATGTTTGTCCTCATTAGCATAAATCCCATTAATCTGGTTGTAACTGCTCATGATTGCTTTTGCGTGTCCTTCTTTAACAGCTATCTCAAAACCGGTCAGATAAATTTCTCTTAATGTCCGTTCGTCAACAACTGCATCCATTGCCATTCTCCGAAGTTCCTGACTGTTAACCGCCAGATGCTTCGGGCAGGCATAAACGCCTTTACTCTGTATTCCACGAATATATGACGCTGCCATCTTCCCGGAAAGATATGGATCTTCTGAAAAATATTCAAAATTTCTTCCACATAACGGGCTTCTTTTAATATTTAATCCCGGACCAAGCAGGATATTTACATCCATACTTGCTGCTTCCTCTCCAAGGGCCTGTCCAATCTCTTCCCCCAGATCCTGATTCCAGCTGTTTGCAATCGTCGCCGCTGTGGGAAAACACGTTGCGTTCATGGATGCATTCAGTCCCAAATGGTCTCCTGCTCCTGCCTGTTTTCTGATTCCATGCGGTCCATCCGAAAGAAAGATGGACGGGATGGAAAGCCTGTCAATTTCTCTGGTCTGCCAGACAGTTTTTCCACTGAGGATCGCTGCCTTTTCTTCTATTGTCATCTTTTCAATCAATTTTTGCTGTTTCATAACTGTTTTCCATCCCACTTTCTTCCTTATTCAGCATTCTTTCTTTTCTTATATCCTCTGATTACCAGTACTTCCATTCCTGCCATGAAAAGTGCCATTACAATGTCGATACCAATTCCTGCTTTTTTCCAGTTTTCCATACCTGTTTCTTCGTGTTCTCCATCATAAGCCCAGCTGCTTACAACTGTATACATGACATTTTTGCAGGCATTTCTCATCTGAAGTACAGCTGTTGGATGCTCCGGATTGGCTACATTGTTCTCTTCTCCGTTGAATGTGGACAACATTGCATCTACTCCATTCGCCAAAGCTGCATCTGCATTCATAAATCCATGACCATTGTTTCGGAAGAAGTCTGTAAGTGCCATTCCCCTGAATCCCCATTCATCTCTGAGAACTGTATTCATAAGGTTACTGCTTTCTCCAGTCCATTTATCTCCAAGGAAACTCCAGGAAACCATAACCGCATTTGCGCCACCCTGTTTTACAGAAATTTCAAATGGTTTCAGATAGATTTCCCGGATTGCCTGCTCATTTGACCAGACACTTACCATCTTTGCATTTCCCTCATACAGAGCAAAATGTTTGATATAAGAATAAACTCCATATTTTCTTGCTCCTTCTACTGCTTTTGCTCCCATATTTCCTGCAAGAACTCCATCTTCTGAAAAATATTCATAGTTTCTTGCTCCAAATGTGGTTCTATGAGTATTCATACCTGGTGCATACCAGCCCTCTGCACCCATTTCCTGACTGATCTTGCCCATGCATTCACCCCAGGCCTGTGCAAGTCCCTTATTCCATGTGGAAGCAACCACAACTTCAATTGGAAATCCAATAGAACCAACTCCTGTAAAGTTGTTATTAATTGCTGCTGGTCCATCGAAATCAAGTGTAGCCACTTTTCCCACAGAGTCCATGGCTGCTGTCTGATAGCCAGCCATTGCAATCATATTTGCCATTTCATCAACAGTAAGCTGATCCAGAAGTTTTTCCCAACGAGGATCGTCATAATCAGCATCACACATATCAGCTAATGTAAGTCCATTATCTGCTCCCGTTGTCGGCATTACATCCTTATCATTGAGATATGTAGTCTTATCAAAGTTGCTGTTCAAATGATATTCAGAAACATATGGCTCACCCAGCTCTGCAGATGCCGGTGCTGCTGTAGCCTCTTCATAATTTGCAAAATGATCAGCACGTGACAGATATGTCACATCGCCTTTTGCATCTTCAAATACATTTGTTGCTGCAGTATCATCTGATGCTCTTTTATTTTCTCCCTCATATACTACATCAGCATCTGCAGTATAAGTTTTCTGATCCAGCACAGTGTGTGAATCACTGTTAATAGAGATCACGTAATCGCCTTTTTCAAGAACATACGCTTTTGCATTATTCTCATCATAAGAGGCCATATCTTCTATACTGAATGTAACTGTAACAGTCTGAGATTCTCCCGGCTGAAGCAGATCTGTTTTTGCAAACTCGATCAGATTTGCAGAAGATTTCTCAATTCCCCCATTTGTATATGGCGGTTTATAATACACTTCTACTACATCTTTTCCGGCAACATCTCCTGTGTTGGTTACTTCTACATCTACAGAAATCTGTCCGTCTTTTTCCTCCAATTCACCCATTTTCTGTTCAAATTCCGTATAACTCAGACCATATCCAAATGGATACTGTACAGTCTTATCGTAATCAATCGCACCTTCCTGTGCAGCTGTTTCATAGTACTTGTATCCTACATAAATACCTTCCACATAATTGGTAAATGCCGGAGCATACACCTGGGCAGTTCCTGCGTTCATTCCTTCAACGGCCATATCTGCCAGATTTGTATACTCCGTTTTTTCTGCATTATTCCACCACGGAGCAGTCGTCATATCATAAATAAATGTATCCGGTGTTTTTCCGGAAGGATTGACTTCACCTGAAAATACTTTACCAAGTGCATTAAATCCCACATTTCCCGTTCCGGGGCACCATACAACAGATTTAATCTGAGGATATTCATCTGCGAAACCAAGTTCAAACTGATTTGCTCCATTATAAACCACAATCACATTATCAAAGTTTGAACAAACCATATCTACCATATCTCTCTCAGTTTGTGAAAGCTGTAAATAATGCTCTCCCTCAGGAAAATCATCATATTCATCTGAATTATTATCATATGCTGCTTTTCTTACATCCATAGGAATATCATTATGACCTTCACCTGCTTTTCTGGAAAGAACCACAACTGCCACATCAGAATACTCTTTCGCACTTTTAATAAGCTCATCACTGTAAGTATCTACAGGTGGCTCCGGTAATGTCCAGCTCTGTTTCTGGATAGACATTTCCGGATTATCTGCACCATAATTGTTATAAAAATCAACCAGCTCCTGGTTAATAGAAAATCCGGCATTTTCAAGTCCCTGATTCAGACTGACAATATCATACAGATCATTAATTCCACCGGAACCAGCTCCGCCGTAAGCCGGATTAATAGATTCCCAACCAAAAATATTCAGTTTTTTTGTTTCATTTAAAGGAAGCAGGCTTTCATTCTTCAGAAGAACAATTCCGTCTTCCATAATTTCTTCTGCTACTTCCGCAGCTTCTTCATTTGTTTCATCGCTTAAAGTTCCATTTCCCGTTGCCAGTCCAATCAACGTAGACATTGGTCCAAAACAGATCATATTCACGCAGACAACAACTGCAAGAACCATTGCGATCGCAGCTTCTCCTCTTATCAGAAATCTTTTGCCCCTGGACATCCTGCGGCATGCGATCATAATTACGATTCCAATTACAAGTGCAGCAATAATACCGATAATATACGGTTTGCATAATTGTAATACCGCCAGAACATCTTCCATTTCAACACTGATCATTCTCTTTTTTCCTCCTTTGACTCTCTCGCCTTTTTCAGGTATCATTTCTTGTTGACATTACTATAACATGGTTATTATTTCGTGCCGTTTTTGGCACAAGATGCAGCAAATATGGCACAAAATACTAAAAAAGGTCCACCGGACCTGTCGTATGCTTGGCAACAAAAATACCCAGAGCATTACAATACTCTGGGTAAAAGAATCTTTAATTCAAACCAGTTCTGCTGTACTCCAAATACTACAGAACCATCATATTTTTCTACAGCTTTACGAATGCTCTTCAATCCAAAACCATGGTTTTTACTATCCTTTTTTGTTGTTGTAATCAGATCCTCTTCATTTTTGGAAATTTCTGCTTCACAATAATTCTCTATCTTGATGAACACAAATCCTTTTTGAGCGGATACTGTCAGATGGATCAGTCTTTTTTCCGGATCTGGAATTAAAATTACATGTTCAATCGCATTATCCAAAGCATTTCCAAATATAGAACATATATCTGTTACATGCATATGATCCAATAATTTTCCATCTGCCACACAGGTAATCTGTATATGATTTTTTCGACAATGGAAAATCTTAGCTGCCAAAATCGTATCAAGTACCTGATTCCCCGTTCTGCTTATATTCTCAAAAGCAGCGATTTCCTTTTCCATGGAATCAATCCATTTTTTTCGTTTCTCTTCATCTGATTCCGCACGAAGTCCCGTTATCTGGTGTTTCAGATCATGGTATTTCATTTGTATGAGATCCAGGCTGTCCTGATAATTTCGGTATTGATCATACTGGCTTTTCAGCATCACGTTCATTACTGAAAGTTCTTTCTCGGCAACATACTCACTGATCCTGCTCTGATAAGCATGCAGGATTGCAATTCCTCCAAAATCGATCAGTGTTCTGATAGAAAAAATATCTGCACGTTCTCTGCTCGCAAATGGTGCATTTTCATTTAAAAAGCTCAGATTACTAAAAGCAAAGATTGCAACAGCCATGATTGCCGCCGCTACTACTTCCTTTACTGTCATCTGTTCAAGATAATTCTGCTTCAGAAGATCTTTTTCTAAATAAATATCAATAGTAAAGCAGCCTCCAAAAACAACCATCGTAATCAGAATTTCAACCCCGAGGCTCTGATTCCCCCATGCCTGTACAATAGATACCATCTGCCACTGCAGCGAAGCTGCAAACTCTGCAAGAACAAATGCACGGGCACAGCAATAAGCCGCTCCCAGAGGCTTCATATTTCCTCCGACCATAAGAAATCCATACATCATACCTGCAGCGATCATCATACAGGGAATCCACAAAATTTCAGTTACGCTGCCTGTCAAAGTCAGAAAAATACTCTGCATTGCCAACATGAAAAGACTGCCTGTAAAAAAATGTACAGATTTCATGTTTTCTTTTTTTAGGATATAAAGATAAACCAGACATGATCCCCACTCTGCTATTGCCGTATAAATTCTTGGAATATCCTGATATAACATAGTATCCTCCATTTCGCATGAAATCATTCCATATTGAGGTTTTGCAGAAGCAGATTCATGAATTCTTTTTTTCTGGTTCTGCTGACAGGTATATGTACATTATGGATCACACAATCAGAACCAACAAATCCCTCTACATGATTCATATTTACCAGATATCCCTTTGCACATCGAAAAAAATTATGTACCGCAAGTTTTTCTTCGAGTTCTTTCATCGTAATTCTTGAACAGTAATCTCCTCTCGAAGTATGATAAATTACATTATGTCTCTGCCCCTCAATAAAATAGATATCTGCTATATCTATCTTTACAACTCCTTCCCCAATCGGAATCGTAAGAAATTCTTTAACCTCAGAGCGCATACGTCCAACTGCTTTATCCAGTTTCTGCGAAAAAGAAAAGTACTCAACTGGTTTTACTACATAATCCATTGCATCAACTTCATATCCACGTACTGCATATTGAATCATATTTGTAATAAACATAATAATTACTTTCTGATCCATCTGACGGATTTTTTCTGCTGCTGTCATACCGTCCATGAACCGCATCTGAATATCCATCAGAATAATGTCAAAACCGCCACTGTAATTCTCAGTGATATCTTCTCCATCACCAAATACCGTAACCTTTATTGATCTTCCCCTTTCCGTTTGATATTTCCGGATATACTCTGTTAATTGTTTTACGTAAATTTCTTCATCTTCCACAATTGCAATCTGTATCATCCTATACCCTCCACAAGAATTGCATTTTTTGTAACTGTTCAAGCCCGCACAATATAGTTCCAGGTTTTTACTGTTATTTTATAAATAACTTTTGTTTTAGTATATCACTGCTTCATTCCTGAGTCAAGTGGATGTAATATTACAAATTACACCTGTATAATCTGGTTTTCTTTTATCGTATATCCACAGTTATCGCATACACTGTCGCCAACTGTTTTTCCATCTCTCACAAATACTTCTATATCTGCACTACATTTCGGACATTTAACTTCTTCAATTGAAGTCATGTTTCTGGCGTCCATACATCCTGAAAAAAATCCCATCTTTTCACCTTTTTCCTGTATATATTCTATTATTTTCTTAACCTAATTTTTCTTTTATTTTTTTATCTCATCTACTGCTGTCTGGCTGAAATCATAAAGAGAACCTCCCTCTCTCACAGTCCTAGCTTCTTTACAATTTCTCCCAGTGCACTTCTGACCGGAGAATCTTTCGGAAGCTGTATGATCGGCTTTCCATTACAGTCATACTGATATACCTGGTCATCATGTGGTACAACCCCTAACAGTTCCAATCCCTGATTTCGGATTTCTTCCAGAGTTCCGGCATCCAGTTTTCCATCCGGAACACGATTCACGATTAATCCAGTTTTCTGTGGTTTAAAGTTTAACTCCTTCATCAGCTTTGCAATACGTCCGGCTGCCTGAACACCTCTTCTGGAACAGTCACTTACAAGAATGGCAACTTCCATCATTGGCAGGATTCCTCTGCTGATATGTTCCATACCTGCTTCGTTATCAACCACAATATATGGATAATGGCTTTGCAGTTTCTGAACCTGGGTCTGCACAAGACCATTTACAAAACAATAGCAGCCCTGTCCCTGGGTTCGTCCCATTACCATCAAATCATAATCGTCTTCTTCTGCAATCGCATCAGAAAGACGCATTTCCAGATATGCCTGTTTTGTCATACCGGAGGGAATCTGATATCGTGGGTCTATGCCTGCCCGCTCAATTTCTTCTCTCAGCTCCCCAAGTGTGACCTCCGGCTCAACACCGAGCACTTCGTTCAAATTTGCATTTGCATCTGCATCCACCGACAGGACCGGACGTTTTCCGCTTTCACATAAATACTGGATCAACAGTCCACAAAGAGTTGTTTTTCCTACGCCACCTTTTCCTGATACTGCAATTACATGTCCCATGTTTTTCCTCCTAAAATTCTGAACAATCTGTTGACTTTTTCTTTAAACCTCATTATAGTTGTTACTATATAAATTACAATAATCAGTCTGTGAGATTTGTATGGTTACTCAACACATCAGAAAAATTGTTGAGAAATCATATGATACTAACTAATACAGGAGTATATAATGTCAGAAAAAACGAGAAAACAAGATCGCCGTACCCGCTATACCAGACAAACCATAAAAGATACGTTCTTAGAATTGTTAAAACAGAAAAGTTTTACGAAAATTACAGTTACTGAGGTCTGCAAAAATGCTGAAATCAACCGTGGCACTTTTTATCTTCATTACTACGATATCTATGATGTATTATCAGATATTTTTAATGATATGACTCAGGATATGTTAACAACTGTAGATCATTTATTCTGTCTAAATCAAAAAAGCTGTTCCTATCCGTTCTGTCAGAAAATACAGATGGAATCACAATACAGGGCACTGTTTCTGGATGATGCAATTGCCCCTATTCTTCTGGAAAAAATAGCAGAAAATACAAAAGAAGGCTATGTGACCTGGCTTATGTCACACAGCCTCCTGACCTTTGAACAGGCAGAATCGGTTTTTTATTTTCAAATGAATGGCTGCCTTTCCATCAACAGACTGATGCTCCGCAATCACTGTAATGACTGGAAACAGATTCAGACAGTAATCGACAAATTTATCAAATCCGGGCTGGAAAGTTTTCTGATTCATGATCAGAGGGAAGAAAATGCTTCCGATAATTTTTGCAGCAAAATTTCTCCAACTGTTACCGCATCTTCTACACTCAGATAATGATCAGCATGATCCTGAAGAAATATTTTGCCAGATGCAGGAAATTCTTCATCTGCAAACCATATCTTTAAAGTTACCGGATATCTTGGCAGAACTGGAAAAACAGCACACAGATCCGCCTTTGTCTCTGTGAATTCTGCACCTAGGTTTTTACATGCTTTCTGAATTTTCTCAGGATCTTTATCCTGCAAAAGCTTTTCCAGTTTCTGCTCTGCAGTCCGGTCAAACTTGGTTCCTCGAATCAATCCATCTTTCAGGTTACCAAAAGTAATGAGCTTCTGTGAACCTTCTGTTCCATCGGCCATATCCAGATAATGCAGCAATGTCAGATAATGCCATTCGTCCATGTCTGAGTTAATACGAAACTCAGGGAGTTGAATTTCAATCGTTTCATAAAAACTCAGTACTTCAAGCACATTTCGGCTGCTATGAAAAACAGCCCCGCTTTTTGCAGCAATATCCTCTCCGGAACGATTTTGCAGCCGTTTTACTGCTGCCTGCAACATTTCCTGAAATGCACGATTTTCTGTTTGATTTTTGTATTCCATAAGTTCTCCTCTGTGAATATTTTATCACATCATATAATAATCAATGTTTATTCAAGGATTTTGGTAGTTTCATAAATTTGTCTACGATCAGCATATTATACAATCCTCCGTAAGTTTCATTCCTGTGTTGACTTTTCCTTTAAATTTCATTATAGTTGTAATTATATTATTTACAATCATCAAAATAATAAATATGCACAGTTTCTCAACATATTGGAAAGAACTGTTGAGAACTTGAAATGTTTTAGACAAACCAGAAATATTTTTGTCTCAAAAATGTGAAAGCAAAATCATTATATCATACTACAAGGAGTTTCTTATCATGAAATATTCAACGAAATTAAGCGATACTGTCCATGTAATGGTTCTGATTGCTATCAACCAGGAAAAATCCCTCTCCAGTGCCTCAATTGCAGAAAGTGTCCATACAAATCCCGGCTTTGTACGCCAGCTTATGTTAAAACTAAAAAAGGCCGGACTTATGACCAGTGTAGCCGGACATGCCCGTCCTTCTCTTTCAAAACCGGCAGACCAGATTACATTGCTGGATATTTATAAGGCAGTTGAAGGTGAGAAACCGCTGCTTCATTTAGATACTCATACCAATCCTGATTGTGGTGTTGGTATTAATATTCAGTTATCTTTGCAGGGATTTTATAATGAAATTCAAAAAAACGCTGAAGAAAAGATGAATACGATTACTTTACAGGATATCATAAATACTTATTACCAGCGAACATCCATGCAAAATGATTTACAGAATATTATATAGCAGGAGAAACGAGAAAGGACTTCCAGATATGGATTATCTTCTAAATGATGACGAATCTGATAACAATTTGGCGAGGAAAATTTTTATATTTTCTAATCCAGGAATTTTCTTGTTATCATGCCCGCCTCCGTGCGGGCATTTTTTAATTCAGCAGAGCACCGCAGGCGGTCTTTCCTATAAAGTAAAAAAAGCGGTAAATTCAGCTCATCTGCAAGCTCCAGTGCCTCCCTGGGAAACTCATCAAAAAAACGTGTCTTGTGTTTTAGTCTCTTGACATTATCATAAGCAATTCTCCTGAGCTAAATGTAACTCTGGCATGTTCGCTGATTATCTCATTGCTTACAGTAAGTCCACTGTCTGCTGCTGTCAGACAATAGTTACTCAGGGGATATTTAAATCCTTCCAGAGTCAGATCTGTCACATTTCCTCCAAATGGAAAAAATGACACATATTTTCCAAACTGTTCTGACTTTTTCAGAACTGTTCCGTCTGAAATAAGCTTCATATAATTATACTGATCCACAAGTGTTACTTCTGCCCCCTGGTTTTGTGCCAGGACAAAGAGTCCGAAATTCGCCATAAGATGATCTACTCTGTTTCCTGTCACACCAAAGATCACTATCTTTTTCGCACCGGTCCTGATCGCATAATTCATGGCAGACTGTGTATCTGAGTCATCTTTTTCCGGTCTCAGGCGGATAACTTTTATTTCTTTTTTTTCATTTCCAAAGCCTTTTTGCAATTTCCACTCAGTCATTCCACCATAGGGAATTTCACTGTCCATACTTCTTTCTTCCTGAATTTCCAGGAATTTTTTTCCATCTTCAGACAGACTGTCAAAATCTCCAATAACTGCATCCGGCAAAAGCTGATGCTCCAGAAAGAATTCCAGCCCTTTATCAGCTGCGATCAGACAGGCTTCATTCTTTTTTAAAAAATCGAGGGCAAAATCACTGTGGATATTGCCCCCGCTTACAATTATCGTATCTATCATGCTCTTCCTCAGTCAATCCTTCTTATGATCTCATCCATTCGTTCTCTGGCATGTTTTACATTTTTTGCCAGATCATCGTTGAAAACATAAGAACCTGCTACCAGCAGATTTGCACCTGCTGTGAGCACTGTCTCCATTGTCTCATCATTGATACCACCATCAACCTGAACATCTACATCCAGATCCTCGGCCTCGATCAGTTCACGTACTTCCCTGATCTTTTCCGTACATTCTTCCATATACTTCTGACCGCCAAATCCCGGCTGTACAGTCATGATCAGAACCATATCCACATCGCTGAGCATATGACTTATATCATTTACAGGTGTAGCCGGTTTGATGGAAACTCCCACCTTCACACCTGCTTCCCTGATCTGTTCAATAGTTCTCTCAAGATCTTCACATGCCTCCGCATGTACTGTAATGGAATCTGCCCCACATTCCACAAAATCTCTGATATATCTCTCAGGCTCTGTAACCATGAGATGTACATCAAAAAACAACTTTGATTCCTTTCGGATAGACTTTATCACCGGCATTCCAAAAGAAATACTCGGTACAAAATCACCATCCATAACATCAATATGAAGCCATTCAATCCCCTCTTTTTCCAGGGTTTTGATCTGTTCGCCCAAACGGTTAAAATCTGCCGATAAAATAGAAGGGCACAACTGATACATAATTAGAATCTCCTTTTCTCTTTTAATTCATTATAAAGTCCCAGATAATCTTCATAGCGAAGCTGGCTGATCTTATGCTCTGCCAATGCTGCTTTCACGCCACAGTCCGGTTCATGGATATGTCTGCATCCCTGAAACCTGCACTGTTCTTCATATCTGCGAAACTCCGGAAAATACGCCTTAAGTTCCTGTTCTTCTATATCTGTCAGATATAAAGAAGAAAATCCCGGTGTATCCATCAGATAAGTATCATGTCCCACCGGTATCACCTGAGAATGACGCGTGGTATGCTTTCCACGTTTCAGCTTCTTACTTATCTCCCCGGTTTCCATCTGTACATTTTCCTGCAGTGCATTGGTAATTGAAGATTTTCCCACACCGGAAGGTCCTGCAACTACAGTTGTTTTTCCTTTCAGGATCTCACGTATCTCATCCAGTCCCTCTCCATTAAAAGTACTGGAAAAAATCACATCATATCCACAGCTCTTATAGGTTTCATATAAAAGCTCCAGTTCTTCCTGTTTTGCAAGATCTTTCTTGTTAAAACATATGACTGCCGGAACATTCTCTTTCTCCATCATGATCAGAAAACGGTCAAGCAGCATAAAATTAGGTTTAGGATTCTCCATTGCAAAAATCACAAAAGCCTGATCCACATTGGCAACGGCCGGACGGATCAATGAATTTTTTCTGGGAAGGATGGCAGTCACACTGCCTTCCTTCTCCTGTTCATCCAAAACCTCTATCTCCACATTATCCCCTACAAGAGGTTTCTGTTTATCTTTTCTGAATATTCCCTTTGCTTTGCATTCATAAATCTCATCATTTTCTGCATAGATGTAATAAAATCCTGCAATTCCTTTTATTATCTTTCCCTGCATGGATCATTCAGCCTTAGCAAATGTAATAGAATAATTTCCGAGTTCCTGATAAGTTCCACTGATCTGTTCAGACAGATACAAAGTACCCTCGCTGATACCAGGTGCACCTGTGATATCCAGATCATACGGGAACTGGATTACCTGATCTTCCAGAACAACTGAAGCTGTCGGTGTTCCGTTTACATTCTGGATCAGTTCCAGACGAACCGGACCTCCGGAATATCCTGACGGAGTATTCAGAGTCTGTGTACATTTCCATACTTCCCCGGCTGCTGCCGCCGCACTGTTATCTGCTGTCTGTGCCGGAGCATCAGATGATGCAGCAGTATCTGCGCTGTCACTCTGAGCCGAAGGTTCCTGATCTCCGGTACTTACTGTGATCACAACATTTACATTATCCGGATCTTCCCAGTTTCCGGCTTCCGGTTCCTGTGAAATTACTTCTCCTTCTGCCACCTCTGTACTCTTTTCCTCTTTTACTTCCACATTGAGGAACTTACCAAAGGTAGTAACTGCATCATTCTTTGTCATTCCGACAACACTTGGAACCTCCACACTGTCTCCATAGTCCACACCTCGGCTGACAAGCAGTGTTACGCTGTCTCCTGCTGAAACAGAGTTTCCGGCTGCCGGAGTTGTGGAGACTGCATATCCCGGATCTGTAACCGGAGTACCATCATCATTTAATTCACTGTATTCTTTCTGTATCTCAACAGTTAATCCCATATCTTCCAGAGTCTGCTGTGCGTCTACTCCGGTCTGTCCATCCACATCCGGAATTGTGATCTTCTGCGCACCCTTGCTGATATAATACTTAATGGTCGTATACTGCTCTACTTTACTTCCCTTTGGAATATCCTGTGAAGAAATGGTTCCTTTTGCCTGATTTGAAGCCTCCTCGCCCATAGGCTGAATACCCAGTTTCATATCCTTTGTGATATTCTTTGCTTCATCCTCTGTTTTTCCTACCAGATTCGGCACAGTTACCATTCCGTCATCATCTGATTCCGATGTATCTGAGGCCTCAGTTTTTTTGTCTGTATCATTGTTACTTCCAATAAGTCCGGACGCCTTTCCTGCGACCAGAATGATTGCTATCAGGATTACAACCCCCATCAGAAGCATTACAATAGTCAGCCCATGTCCGCCTCTTTTTTTCTTTTTCTCAGGCTTATCTGATTTCTTCCTGTGCTTTTTCACTTCCGGCTCATCATCATAATCTGTTTCATTGATTTCTTCTTCCAGAGCCTCAGGTTCTGACTTTGCGATCTGCTTCGGCATATGTTTGATCTCGCCAAGCTCCTTATCTGAGATCACAACTGTTTTTGCTTCGTTATCCACAGACGTCAGCGTTACGAAATCTCCCTGTGGATCGATCAGAGAATGCTTCAGATCTGCGATCACATCCTCCATATTCTGATAACGGCGATCCACGCTTTTCTGTGTACATTTCAGAATGATCTGCTCCAGACTGTGGGGAAGCTCCGGTGTATAAATACTTGGAGGAACAATCTCTTCCTGAAGATGTTTGATAGCAATAGCTACTGTGGTATCTCCGTCAAAAGGAACCTTCCCTGTAACCATTTCATACATTGTGATACCCAGTGAATAAATATCACTCTTCTCATCACTGTATCCGCCTCTGACCTGTTCCGGTGAACTGTAATGAACAGATCCCATTACATTTGAGCTTATGGTATTGGAAGAAGCGGCTCTTGCAATACCAAAATCTGTTACTTTTACCTTTCCATCCATGGAAATGATAATATTCTGCGGTTTTACATCACGATGTACAATCCCATGGCTGTGTGCAGCTTCCAGTCCCATGGAGACCTGGATTGCAATACTGGTTGCTTCTTTTACAGAAAGCTTTCCCTTTTTGGAAATGTACTCCTTGAGAGTAATTCCCTCAATAAGCTCCATAACAATGTAATAAACTCCGTTATCGTCACCAACATCAAATACATTCACTATATTCGGATGTGTCAGGACTGCTGCAGCCTGAGCCTCACTTTTAAACTTGCGGATAAACGTCGTATCCTCTCTGAATTCCGGCTTAAGAACTTTTACAGCAACAAACCGATTCAGCTTATGGTCTTTTGCCTTGTATACGTCCGCCATTCCGCCGGTACCAATTTTTCCTAATATCTCATAGCGTTCTGCTATGATCATTCCCGTTTTTAACATGCTTTCACCTCGTCTGTGAATGGTTCTACCAATACAATTGCAATATTATCCTTGCCGCCATTGCGGTTTGCTTCTCTTATAAGTATCCTGCCTTTTTCATCCAGATCTGTAGATGTGTCAGAAATGATTTCCCTCAGCTGGCTGTCCTCAACCATGTTGCTGAGCCCGTCCGAACACATCAAAACTACATCTCCGGGTTCCAGTTTCAGATCAAAGAAATCAATATCCACTGTTTTCTCTGCTCCAAGTGCTCTTGTAATGATATTTTTCTTCGGATGCTTCCTTGCCTGTTCAGGGTCAAGTTCTCCCATTCTTACCATCTCCTGCACCAGTGAGTGATCCCTTGTTATCTGCTGAATCTTCTCTCCGATCACATAAAGTCTGCTGTCACCTACATTTGCCACATAAGCGTAATGTCCTACGATAGTAGCTGCCACTATCGTTGTTCCCATTCCTCTGAGTTTCTCATCCTGCTGTGCCTGGGCAAGAATCTCGGTATTTACACATTCAATGGCATGACGGATTACCTTTACCGGATTAAAATCCGCATCCTGCCGGATTTCCTCCACCATAGATGTAACCGCATGAGAGGATGCATAATCACCTGCATTATGACCACCCATACCATCTGCAACAACAAACAGATTCGGAAGATTTCCAACCGGGTCAGCAGTTGCGAACACATAATCCTGGTTCATCTTCCGCTTTTGCCCGACATCAGTAGCTGAATATATCCTCATGTCACTTCTCGCTTTCTGTTTTTTCCATATAACTTTTTCTTAACTGTCCACAGGCACCATCAATATCACTGCCCATTTCTCTTCTAATAGTAACATTTATTCCACATTTTTCAAGTTTTATTTTGAAATTCTCCACAGCCTGTCTTGTTGAACGCACAAAGGAACGTTCCTTAATAGGGTTTACCGGGATCAGATTTACATGGCAGTTCATATCTCTGATTCTGCCGGAAAGTTCCCTTGCATCCTCATCGCTGTCATTAACTCCGGCTACCAGACTGTATTCAAATGTGATCCTGCGCCCGGTTTCTTTAAAATAATAACGGCAGGCTTCCAGAACCTCATCCATGCTGTATTTGTTTGCGATCGGCATCAGTTCCCGTCGCTTCACATCATTAGGTGCATGAAGGGAAAGTGCAAGTGTCATCTGAAGCTTTTCTTTTGCAAGGTCATAAATCTTCGGAACCAACCCACAGGTAGATACAGTCAGGTTTCTCTGACTGATATGAAGTCCTCCTTCTTCTGTCAGGATATGTATAAACCTGAGAAGATTTTCATAATTATCAAGAGGTTCCCCCGTTCCCATGACCACAACATTGGAAACTCTTTCTCCTGTCAGAGCCTGTATCCTGTATATCTGATCCAGCATTTCTGACGGGAGAAGACATCTGGTCAGTCCTCCTATGGTAGATGCACAGAATCTGCATCCCATGCGGCATCCCACCTGAGAAGAAATACAGACAGAATTTCCATGTTTATACCGCATGAGAACACTCTCTATCACATTTCCATCACTGAGACGGAACAGATACTTCTGTGTACCGTCAATCCGGGATGTCTGTACATCTACCATCTTCAGTGCTGTGACAGGATATTCTTTCAGTTTTTCCCTCAGGCTTTTGGAAAGATTGGTCATCTCATCATAAGAAGTAACAAGGTGTTCATGCAGCCAGCTGTAAATCTGCTTCGCACGAAAAGGCTTATCTCCCAGAGTGGTCATCAGTTTCTTTAATTCGTCGATCGTCATTGACTTAATGTCTGTCATTACTTATTTTCTCCTGAATTTTGCAATAAAGAAGCCATCTGTTTTGTGTACTCCCGGCAGAAGCTGAAGATAACCCAGAGCTGTTGTCTCAGAATGCAGTTCTTCCGGAAGATACGGATCAATACTCTCCAGTTTGAACGGATGATTATTCATAAACCACAACATGTTCTCTTCATTCTCTTCCTTTGCGATAGTACAGGTACTAAATACCAGCACTCCGCCCGGTTTCACATATTCTGCCGCATTGTCAAGGATTGTTCTCTGAAGGATTACAATCTCTTCCTGCTTCTGTGCTGTCACCCTGTATTTGATCTCCGGCTTCTTTCCAATTACTCCATATCCGGAACATGGGACATCTGCCAGAACGACATCTGCCTTGAGTTCTGAATCTACATCAAATACCGTAGCATCCATCACATGAGCCTGCACATTAATGCAGTCTGTTCTGTGAATATTCTCTTCGATCATATCCACTTTGTACTGGCTGATATCGCGTGCATCTACTGTTCCGTAATCTCCCATTTTATCTGCAACATGGAGACTCTTTCCACCAGGTGCTGCGCACATATCTATCACATAATCCCCTTTTTGCGGATCTGCAATTTCTGCCACCAGCATGGAGCTTACATCCTGCACCTGGATTTTCCCCTGTATAAATGCATCCAGTGCAAGAATATGGTTATAATTTGAAATTTCATATGCATAGGGAAGATAAGGTGCAGGTTTCACTTCCACTCCCTGATCGACCAGGCTCTCATAAATCTCTTTCTGTGGATATTTATGAGTTCTGCATCGTACTGTGATCGGTTTCTCAGTGAGAAACTCTGTAAGGATCTTTTCTGTTTTTTCTTCCCCGTAATCCTCAAGCCAACGGTTTACCAGTGTTTCCGGCATAGAATATCTGACAGACAGATATCTGACCCGATTTTCTTCCCTTGAAGGAAGTTTCAGATTTTTCCACTCTCTGGCAATCGTACGAAGAACACCGTTTACAAAAGGTTTCAGGCTGTAAAAGCCTTTTCTCTGTGCCAGCTTCACCGCTTCATTACACACTGCGCTGTCCGGCACACTGTCCATAAACCTGATCTGATAAACTGCACTTCTCAGGATTTCCCTGATCACAGGCTTCATTTTATCTACAGATACTTTTGAATATGAATCAATAATATAATCTATTAAAATACGATATTCCAGTGTTCCTTCGCAGACTCTGGTAATAAAAGCTCTCTCCTGTCTTGGAAGGAACTGATATTTGGAAAGAGCATTGCGGATAGCGATATGGCTGTGTTTTCCCTCTTCCTCGATTTCCAGTAATATCTGCAATATCAGTTCTCTTGTATTTATTCCATTAGTCACGGTCTCTTCCTCCGGCAAGTATGATCAGTCTTAAAAGCTGCAGAATTGATGAAGCAAGTGCTGCAACATAGGTGAGTGCCGCTGCTGTAAGGACTTTTCTTGCACCTTTTACCTCATCAGCTCCAAGCATTCCTGAACTTCCAAGCATTTTCAATGCTCTTGAAGATGCATTAAATTCTACCGGAAGAGTTACAAGCTGAAAAAGAACCGCAAATGTAAACAAAATGATTCCAACAGTCAGCAGTGGACGGATTGAGAAAATCAGTCCTGCCAGAAACAATGGCCAGGAAAGTGTGGAACCGATGTTTGCAACAGGCACAATCGCAGAGCGAAGATTCAATGGCACATAGTTAGTCGCATGCTGAATAGCATGTCCACATTCATGCGCAGCCACCCCGATCGCAGCCACAGATGTTTTATCATATACATCCTGGGAAAGTGCCAGTTTCTTACTTCCCGGATCATAGTGGTCTGTCAGGCTGCCGGATATGGGTACTACCGTAACATCCGTAATTCCCGACATACGAAGAATCCGTCTGGCAGCATCGGCGCCTGTAAGCCCCGATGCACTGCGCACTCTGCTGTAAACAGAAAATGTACTCTTTACCTTTGCAGATGCCAGTAAAGACAGCACCATTCCGATAACGAGCAGTAAATACGTAGGATCAAAATAATAATATCCGTACATCTAATCACTCCTTATGATCTGTAAAAACAATTCCATTTTCAATGTGATATCCCCGGAGAAAGGCTTCTGTTTCCATACGCTTCTTACCTTCCAGCTGTATCTCTGTAAGAATCAGCACTCCTTCTCCACATGCTGTATGGATCCCCTCTTTATCTGCCAGGAAGATTGTTCCCGGAACAGCATCTGTTTTCTCAGTGCTGACTTTACATTTCCACACTTTCAGAGTTTTTCCATTAAGAAATGTATAAGCACTTGGCCATGGATTCAGGCCGCGTACAAGGCGTTCCAGTTCTTCTGCAGATTTTCTGAAATCCATCAGTCCCATCTGTTTGGTGATCATAGCCGCATAAGGTGTAGGACTCTCCTCCGGCTGTTTTTCAAACTCCGCAGTTCCCTGCTCAATAGATGGAAGCGTCTTGATCAGCAGATCCGCACCGGCCTGCGCAAGTTTTCCAAACAGGCTTCCACCTGTTTCTGTCGGAGAGATCGGAATCACTATCTTTGAAATCATATCACCGGTATCAAGACCTTCTCCCATCTGCTGGATCGTTACACCTGATACTTTTTCCCCGTCGATCACAGCCTGCTGGATAGGCGCTGCTCCTCTGTATTTCGGAAGAAGAGACGCATGAATATTGATACATCCAAATTTCGGAAGTTCCAGGATTTCTTTTGGAATAATCTGTCCATATGCAGCAACAACTATGATCTCAGGATTGATTTCTTTCAGAATCTCCAGAAATTCAGGGTTATTTCTCACTTTCTCCGGCTGATATACCGGAATATCGTGCATAACGGCTTCTTCTTTTACAGGTGTTGGCAATAATGTCTTACCTCTGCCTTTTGGTTTGTCAGGCTGGGTCACTACTGCTGCCACCGCATATCCGGCTTCTGTCAGTGCATGTAATGACGGCACTGCGAAATCCGGTGTTCCCATAAATACTATCTTCATTTGATTATCACTCCTCATCCTCATCATAGGAAACCTGATGAAGTTCTCCTTCTACCAGTTCTGTATACATATGTCCGTCCAGATGATCGATCTCATGGCAGAAAGCACGCGCAAGAAGACCTTCCCCTTCATATTCTACTTCATTCATATCCTCATCCAGAGCTTTTACCTTTACATAGTTCGGACGTGTTACCTGACCAGCCATTCCAGGTACACTTAAGCATCCTTCATCACCAGTCTGTTCACCTGATGTTTCAAGGATTTCAGGATTGATCAGCACGATAGGACCTTCTCCTATATCAATCACAACGATACGCTTCAGCATACCTACCTGTGGTGCCGCGAGGCCAACTCCCATTGCATCATACATGGTTTCAAGCATATCCCCGATCAGATCATGAATACGTGGTGTCATCTTTTCTACCGGCCTGCTGACCTTTGCAAGTACTTCGTCGCCCTGTAATCTGATTTTTCTAAGTGCCATTTCTTTATTCTCCTCTTCTTTGATTATGATGTTAGGATCAAAAGATATTTTGCCCCTAACCTGATATCTTGATTATTGTTATATCACGATTTCAGAAATTACTGCCTGTCGGATTTCCCTTCTGCAGCAGATTACTTCAGTAATAAGATTTTGAAAAACTCTGCCATAATTAACTGAAATCAAATTGTATGTATATTTTCCGGAAACCGGAATTTATCTCTATGTATTTCTCCAGCTGATCTTTGATATGTACCAGCGTTTTATGATCTTTATGTTTTAAATAGATAACCTGTCTGTAAATATCCTTAACTTTTCCAACTGACGCATATGCCGGGCCAATGATATGCAGGTCATTTTCTCTGTATATCCTTTCTATATAAAGTTTCAGATAATACATGGCCTGAACCAGTTTCTCATCTTCCGGACCTGAACCCAGAACTGCCAGCATATGTGCCGCAGGCGGATAATCCAGAAGCATACGGTAACTCATCTCTTCCTCATAGAATGCCTGATAATCCTGCACTGCCGCCGCCTGAATACTGTAATGATCCGGATGATAGGTCTGGATCACTGCCTCTCCCGGTTTTTCCCCCCGTCCTCCCCGGCCGACTGCCTGACAGAGAAGCTGAAAGGTACGTTCCGCACATCGATAATCCTCTGCATTCAGCGAAAGATCCGCTGCTACTATTCCCATGAGTGTGACATCCGGAAAATCATGCCCCTTAACGATCATCTGTGTTCCGATCAGTATATCTGCCTCATGAGCTGCAAAAGCTGCAAGGATCTTTTCATAGCTGCCCTTAGTTCTTGTTGTATCAAAATCCATTCTGAGAGTCCTGACTTCTGGAAAATCTTCCCGCACTACCTTCTCGATCTGCTGTGTTCCTGCCTTAAATCCGCCAATATAAGGCGATCCGCACACCGGGCATATCCGGGGTTTTCCTGTCTCATATCCACAGTAATGACATAAAAGCCTTTCATTATTATGCTCCGAAAGAGAAACATCACAATGCGGACACTTCATCACATGTCCACAGGACCGGCAGGATACAAAACCTGCGTATCCTCTTCTGTTCAGAAAAAGCATTACCTGTTCTTTTTTCTCAAACCGGCCTTTCATCTTTTGCCGGAGTTCTCTGCTCAGTACAGACCTGTTCCCTGCTTTTAATTCCTCACGCAGGTCTACGATAGAAACCCGGGGCAGAGGTCTGCTTCCATATCTTGTTGTCAGCCTGACCAGACTATATTCCCCATTCATTGCCTTACTGTAGGCTTCCACTGATGGAGTAGCTGAACCCATTACCACATTTGCATGTTCTAAAACAGCTCTCCGGATTGCAGTTTCCCTTGCATGATAACGGGGTGTGCTTTCACTTTTATAGCTTGGTTCATGTTCTTCATCAATAATGATCAGTCCCAGACTGGCAAATGGCGTAAACAGCGCAGATCTGGGACCGATCATCACCTGGACTTCTCCCTTTTTCGCACGTTTAAACTGATCATAGCGTTCTCCCTGAGACTGTCTGGAATTGATAACTGATACTTTATCCCCAAATCTGGCATAAAATCTGCGTACCGTCTGATATGTCAGAGCAATCTCCGGGATCAGCACGATTGCTTCTTTTCCCTGAGAAAGCGTCTGCTCGATCAGCTTTATATACACCTGGGTTTTCCCGCTCCCTGTCACTCCCTCGATCAGTACAGGCTTCGGCGATGGTTTTTCCCACACTCTCTGTATCTGCTTTACTGCCGCTTCCTGTTCATCTGTAAGCGGCATTCGCCTTTCTCCGGAAATATCACCTGTATTCAGTGAAGTTCTCATTATCTCATCATATTCTATGCGGATAATCCCCTGCTCCTGAAATTTCTTTACAACAGCAGAAGTTGTCCCCAGTTCTTTCGCCGCATGTGTATAATCCAGTCTTTTTTTCTCCAGAAGTTCCCTCAGAAGTCTTGTTCTGGCTTTAAACCTTGTTTGTTCAAGTTCTTTCAGCAACTGCGTTCCCGCCTCTTCGGAAATATCCAGGCATATATATTTTTTCTCTTTTGCCTTGATTTTCTCCTGGATAGGAAGTACTGTCCTGAGAGCCTGGATCATGGTGGAACCATAATTTTCTCTCATCCAGGCTGCCAGGGCGATCAGTCTGGATTCCGTAGTCTCTTCTCCACTGCAGATTTCACTGATTTCTTTAATCTTTTCGGGAGCAATTTTCGGTTTATCTGACAATCCGATCACATATCCTTTACGCACCCGGCCGGCATTTCCAAAAGGGATGGCTGCCACCATCCCTGCCTTTATTTTCTTCTCCAGCCTTTCCGGTACACGATATTGAAAACTCCGGTCCAGTTTATCACTGGAAATATCAATTATTATATCAGCATATATCATGAACTTATTCCTGTTTGACCCGCTACCTATTTACCAGCAAGAATATCTGCGATCAGGACACGTTCATCCATAGGATATTTCTTTCCTTTAATTTCCTGATAATCCTCATGTCCCTTACCTGCCAGAACTATAATATCCCCCGGCTCTCCATGATGGATTGCATAGGCGATGGCTTCTTTTCTGTCCGGAATCTCTACATATTTTCCATCGGTTTTTGCCATACCAATCTTGATATCATCGATGATCGCCTGTGGTTCTTCATCACGTGGATTATCAGAGGTAATGATGGTAAGGTCTGCAAGCTTTCCGGAAACCTCTCCCATCTCATAGCGGCGAAGCTTCGATCTGTTGCCTCCGCATCCAAACAGACATACCAGTCTGTGGGGATGATATTCTTTCAAAGTGGTCAGAAGACTCTCCAGAGCCATGGCATTATGCGCGTAATCGATCATCAGAGTAAAATCATCGGATACTTTTACCATTTCGATACGGCCTTTTACCTTAGCTACTTTTAAGGCTTTGAGAATGTTCTCTTCCGAAACCTTAAAATGACGGCAGATTGCGATTGCTGTCAATGAATTGTAGATGCTGAATTTACCGGGAATATCTATCTCCACATGAAAATCCAGAAGTCCTTTCAGATGGTAGGAAATACCCAGATATCCTTTACCTCCGACCAGCTTTGCATCTTCCGCACGAAGGTCTGCTTCCGGTGAAAATCCATAAGTTTCCAGGCTGCATGTATGACCTTCAATAATCTTCTCGAAATGTTCATCATCTCTGTTTACAATTCCTACCTTACACTGTTTCAGAAGTAAGGACTTGCATCTGAGATAATCATCAAAATCCTTATGTTCATTTGGTCCGATATGATCCGGCTCAATATTTGTAAAAATACCAAAATCGAAAACAAATCCCTGAGTTCTGTGAAGCATCAGTCCCTGGGAGGAAACTTCCATAACCACACAGTCACAGCCGGCTTCTGCCATCTCATGGAAATATTCCTGAATCACATAAGACTCCGGTGTTGTGTTCTTTGCAGGAATCACTTTGTCACCGATGATCGCTTCAATGGTTCCGATCAGTCCCACTTTATATCCGGCATTTTCCAGAATAGATTTTACCATATACGTAGTGGTTGTTTTTCCTTTTGTTCCTGTGATACCGATTGTTTTCAGTTTCTCTGCGGGATATCCGAAATATGCGGCAGAAATAAACGCCATTGCATATCGTGTATCTTTCACAAGAATGACTGTCACATCTTCCGGTGCTTCCACAGCTTCTTCCACGATCAGAACCTTTGCTCCTTTTGCAACTACATCCGGCACAAATTTATGGCCATCCACCACTGCACCGCGGATACAGATAAAAAGAGAGCCCTCTTCTACTTTCCGGGAATCATAAATCACATTTTTTACTTCCTGGTCTGTACTGCCCTGAAGACATGTATATTCCAGCTTTTCCAGTAAGGATATTAATTTCATTTTAATCCTCCATATCATTTCCTGCCTGCCTGAATTTCATACAGCCTCTGCGGCAATTTCGTTACTGTTCACTCCGTTCACAGTAACTTAGCCAAAATTCATTCCAGATTGCCTGCGGCAATGGAATTTTGGCTTGTATGTCTCGGGATTTTGGCATATTCATGCCAAAACACCTCGCGGGATAGTGATGTGTGAACAGTAACGCAATTTCTTTAAAGTCAGGCAGAGGTGTTTTACTAAAGCGTATATTCTATATAAGAATAGCACACCTCCCCTGTCGTTTCAACGTTGTTTCTCTACTTCTGCTGTTTTTTTGTCTTCCTGTAACAGAATGCGCTGACTCCGGACATGATTGCAAAAATCCCCAGTACAATATACAAAGCCGTTTCTGTCTCATCTCCTGTACGTGGTTTGGAAGCAGTAGTATAAGCACTTCCGGACTTTGAGTCATATCCATAACTCTGGGAAGCCAGAGATGCCGGTTGCGGCGTAACTGTAACAATATTATCAGTTTCCTTTAATTCTACGTTTGCCTTAGATGTCATTGCCTGTGTACCAGTCTCATCAGATGTAACGATTACCTCATTGATCAATTCCTGACTTGCCATATATTGTGGAACAGTCACTGTGGCGTAAAGTGCAAAAGCCTCTCCCGGTGCGATCTGCGGAATCAGAGCCTGTGTGCCTGTGCTGTTTAATGTTACGCCCTCTTTCCTGACAAAGTTTGCCTGAATACCGGCATTTTGGAATCTTTCTGTACTGAGAACCGAATGAAGTGTTCGCTCACCCGTATTCCTGATGCAGATCTGATATGTGATCGTATCTCCCGGATATGCCTGTGTTCTGTCCGCAGTTTTCTCCACCTCAAAAGCCGCCTTTAATGCAATGACTTCTGTTTCGACTGATTTCTGACATCCAATACTTTCTTCCTTTCCCGGATATTTCGCTTTTACAGTTACTGTATGAATAAGCTCTCCTGCCTGCTCTTCTGTAAGCTGTACTGTCATCTGAAGATTTCTGATTTCTCCTGCCTTAAGACCTGAAATAATTCCCTGCATACCATTTGCAGTAAATCCCTCTTCCTGTTTCCATTCGGCTTTTATATTATCCTGAGAAAAAACACTGGATATCTCTATATTTTCCAGAGGTAATTCTCCTGTATTCTCTACAGACAATATATAAGTAAAGTTCTGCCCTGCACGTACCTCTTTCGTCTCCTGCTGTAACCGGGCTGTGATCCCTGTTTTTGCTTCCTGTACGGAAAGCAGAGCTGAAGGAGTTTCTGCAACAGTCCGGGTTTCATCCCCTGATTTCATCCAGAAATACGCACCTGTCCCCTCCCAATCTTTGCAAAGCGGTGCATCCTGGCACAGAGGATAATCTGTTTTTACAGAAGAAATACGATATTCTTCACGCAGAGACACCGGCACTTTCATGGTAAAGATATCTGTTTCCGCATCTGAAAGTGCAGTCTCACAGGTCAGCTTTGTAATCTGGGTTGTCTCACCTTTCTTATTTTGTATCTGTACGGATTCAGCCTGCAGATCATTCTTTAACGCTTCTGCATTTACCTGAAAATATTCTGAAATATATACAGTCAGAAAATATCTGGTTTTATCTTCCCTGATCTCATTTTGGTTCTCCTGCTCACTCTGTTGTGTCTGTCCGGTTTCTGTGTCAGATCCTTCTGCGTTTTCTTCTGCCTTCCGGTATTCTTCGCTTTCTATATCTTCTATATCTATTACTGCACTCTCTGATTCACACTCTGTATTTTCGGAATCCACTTCATCTGTCGTATTTTCTGCTGCTTCTGCTTCTCTCACTTCGCCATCCCATGTACTATTTTCCATCTGCAACTGTCCGTTCTCCGAAGCAGTATTTTCCTGTTGACTTTTGTACAGTTCTTTCAGACCGCTCACTTCCAGTGTCAGTTCTGCCTGAAATTTCTCTTCATCGATCCACTGTGCACTCTGCTTTAAACCCACAGCAGGAACATATAACTCTGCAGCTTCAAATTCTGCTGCTGATACTGCTCCTGCTCCCAAAATCCCGACAGCAGCCGTTATCATGACTGCTTTTTTTAACTGATTCCATATTCTTTTTTCCATTCTCTCATTCTCCTGAATTTTTATTCTATGTCATCTGAGGTACTTCCACTGTCAGAATGATATCGGTACAGTATCTTTCGAGATTATAAGTTCATATCCACAGACATACGCATCTCTCCTCTCTGTTTTGCACAATAAATAAGATTTTCAGAGTTTCTGCTCAGGATTCAAAACCATCTCCCGGACTATCAATAAATAATTGGAAATTTTTGCACCGGACCGGTGCGTGAAAATAAGAATACTGATAACGGCTGTTGCCGATGAATCTACTTTAGCATGTCTATGCTATAAAAACAAGATACCACTTTTTATTTTTCGTATTTGTTTATAATTCTTTTATAAATTTACCGATTGTTTCAGAAATTCGACATACTTTGAACATAATTTTCCCATATAATAGGTCTTGGATAGATGAAAAACCACTCTCTATCTCCCCCCTCAAAAAAACAAAACAGCTCTCACAGAAATGTGAGAGCTGTTTGTTTTTTGTTACTGTTCACTGATAATATCCCGCGAGGTGTTTTTTGAGTTATTTTCTATTGCAATTCTACTGGCAGTCTTTTATAATGTAGGATATCAATATGATTGAATATTTATGATATCAGTGATAAAAAATTTCAAAAATCTTTATATATAAGATCACCCCGCAGATATCATATTTACAGAACATGAAAGAATCGAGGTAATTCCCATGAGCGAAAAAATTACAGTAGTTGCACTGGGCCACAGAGCATTAGGAACCACCTTACCGGAGCAGAAAATCGCTACAAAAAAAGCAGCCAAAGCTGTCGCAGATCTTGTAGAAGCCGGAAATCGTGTAGTCATTTCCCACAGTAACGGTCCACAGGTCGGAATGATCCACACAGCCATGAATGAATTTGGCAAAACACATCCTGACTATACATTTGCACCTATGTCCGTATGTTCGGCAATGAGTCAGGGCTATATCGGATATGATCTCCAGACCGCAATCCGCGCAGAACTTATTTCCCGCGGTATTTATAAACCGGTAGCTACTATCCTTACACAGGTTGTCATTGATCCATATGATGATGCTTTCGCTGAACCTGAGAAGATCATCGGACGTGTCCTTACAGAAGAAGAGGCTGAAACTGAAGAAAGCAAGGGAAACTTTGTCACTAAACTGGCTGACGGCACTTATAAAAGAATCCTGGCAGCTCCGAAACCGCAGAAAATCGTAGAGCTTGAAACAATCCGCACACTTGTAGATGCGGGCCAGGTAGTAATCGCAGCAGGCGGCGGCGGAATCCCGGTTATGGAACAGGGAATCGATCTTCATGGTGCAAGTGCGATCATTGAGAAAGACCTTTCCAGCGGACTTCTTGCACAGGAATTAAATGCAGATACTCTTCTGATCCTTACCAGTGTTGAGAAAGTAAGTCTGAACCTCGGTCAGGACAACGAAGAATATCTTAATACAATTTCTGTAGATGATGCTAAGAAATATATGGCTGACAATCAGTTTGCCCCAGGCTCCATGCTTCCTAAATTCGAAGCCGGAATCTCTTTTATCGAAAAGGGAGATAACAGAAGAACGATCATCACAGATATTGCGCATGCAAAGGATGGATATTTCGAAAAAACCGGAACTATCATTAAATGATTCTATAGCAATCCTCGTAAATAATACATTTAAGAGGATTGCTATATTTTATCTGACAATACAAAAAGACATATACCAGAGCAATACATATCATCTTGCCGGTATATGTCTTTTAATTATCATATTATGATGTCAGATTCAAAAGTTTACCCCTGACCTGATATTACATAGATTTACGTTCCGCAATCTCTGCCATCTTCGCTTCGTTCAGACGAGTATCACCATGCACACGGCTGTAGGAAAGATATCCGTTCATACGGTCAATCTTTGTCAGATTCTTGGAACCGCAGACCGGACACACGTCCATTTCAAGTTCCTCATGTCCGCAGTCATCACAGTAAGCAAGGGAAAGATTTACTCCCTCATAATATCCCAAAGACATGGCTCTGCGGATCAGAGTGCGTATTGCTTCACGATTATAATCGATCGGATAACGTACATACTGAATCTTACCGCCGTTGCACAACTCCCAGAAACGTCCCTCCAGATCCTGTTTTTCAATCGGAGTTACATCTTCAGTCACATGACAGTGGAAACTGTTGCTTACATAAGGACGATCAGAAACCCCTTTCACAATGCCATACATCTTACGGAACTGTTCCACCTGCAGTCCGCATAAACTCTCTGCCGGTGTTCCATAAATTGCATAAAGATAACCATCTTTCTCTTTAAATTCATTTACTTTCCTGTTGATATATTTCAGCACATCCAGTGCAAACTGCCCGTCTTCAGCAATGGATTTGCCATTGTAAAGTTCCTGGAGTTCATTTAATGCAGTGATTCCGAAGGATGCTGTCATTGGTTTCAGAATCTTGCCAATCTTTTCATTCGGTTTCAGATGTCCACCGTAAAATCCTCCCTCACAATATGCCAGCGGGTTGGTTGACGCACGCATCTGTCCCAGATAATCATAGGTACGGATATGCAGATTACGGATCATCTCAAGATAGAAATCCAGCACTTCGTAGAAATCCCTGCTCTCTGCTCTGGCTTTGGCAAGGATCATTGGAAGATGAAGGCTTACCGCACCGATGTTAAATCTTCCCACAAACACAGGAACATCCTTATCATCTGCCGGATACATACCGCCTCTCTCGTACCAGGGGCTTAAGAACGCACGACATCCCATAGGACTTATAACCTTTCCATACTGCTTGTACATACTGGAAATATATCCTTTTCCTGACATGGACAGCCAGTCCGGATACATAGTCTTGGCAGAACAGTCAACCCCTGCCTCAAATACATCCTCACTGATCTTGCCTTTTCCATGGATATTTTCATCATAAAGGAATACGATTTTCGGGAAGAGTACCGGTTTCTTGCGTCCTGCCTTACCCTGTCCGCCTTTATGCACTTCAAGAAGAGAAATACTTGCCATCTTCTCGAACTGCTTTATTCCAAGTCCAAGAGTTACAGTTACAAATGGATAATCCCCTCTGGAAGATCCGACTGTATTCAGCTTATACTCAATCCCCTGCCATCCCTGGTCAAAATCTCTGCGGACTTTGTCAAGCGCATACTCGATCGCACGTTCTTCACGTCCTGTCCAGCTCTCGTCAGAGTATTTCATAAATTCCTGGATATATTTATCGTAACTCTTCTGTGCATAAGGTGCAAGGATCTTGTCTACTTCCGGTACTGTGAATCCGCCATACTGCTGTGCAGCAGTGCTCAGGATAATATCACCCATAACATCAAACGCAGTATCCAGTGTCTTAGGCTCATTGTACCATACATTTCCCATCTCAAATCCGCCGCTGAGTACAGATGCCACATCAAAGAGACAGCAGTTCATGGTATCCAGACGTGCAGACTGGTCATGAATATAAATATAACCATCTTTACATGCCTGAAGTTCATTACGATTCATAAAAAATTTACGATAAAGCTCTTTGTTCAGTTCATTAAAGATCAGGCTTCGCTTTGTAGCTACAAGCGCACTGTCTGTATTGGCATTACTCTTATCACCAATATAACGGATTGCCTGACTCTTGGTATATACATCATCCATCATATGGATAAAGTCAAGTTTGTAATTTCTGTAATCGCGGTAGCTCTTAGCCACTGCCGGGTTCACTCTCTCAAGTGCTCCCTCTACGATGTTGTGCATCTCCTGGATCTCTATCTCATTCTTTCCCAGTGCCTCCGCATGTTCTTCCGCAAACTGGCAGATAAATTCCTTCTCTTTATCCGAAAATGTGTATAAAATTCTGGCTGCCGACTTATTTACTGCTGCTACGATCTTCTGTGAATTAAACTCTTCTCTCGTACCATCTTTCTTTATAACATATATCATACCTTTTGCTCCCATATACAATATATAGTATTTTTTTTCTTTCATTCACCACAATTCTCTCTATATGTGGTACGTTTAACAAGTATAGCACAGTCTCTGACAAAAAGAAAGGGGCAAAAAATTATTCGTCATATTGCTGAATTTGATACATGGCAAGATAATTATCTTGACCATCCAGAGATACCACAGATACCTCATCCCCGGCATGTAATTCTATTTTCTCCTCGTGGTCTGCTTCGTCAAATTTTACAGTTTCATCTTTTCCTGAAGAACTTCTGATTTCCAGAGCAACCTTCTCCCAGCCGGACACTATCCTGTATTCTCCCGGATCTATTGTAAAATCATACCCCTGGTCACTGGCATCTATATCGCCAATCTCTGATGCAGTATCATCCGTTCTGACAATATAATTCTCTCCGGTGAACATATACCAGTCCGGATTGCCCCTCTGTTCATCCTGTCCGTTCTTTACTGCACTGATAGTCTCAGACCAGTCATCTGTCCAGTTATTCTCATTACTTTCATTATTTTCATTACTTTCATTATTCTTATTACTCTCATTTACTTCATCAGAACTGCTGTCATCAAAAATACTGTTGAGATCTATGTCAAACTCATCATAGATAAATTCTTCTATCCTGTATCCAATCGTATCCCAATTCTCTGCCATCTGACCTATTATTACCATCAGAATCAGCACAATGATCCAGAAAATTTTGCCTGCCTTGCCGCTCTTTTTCTTCTCACTTTTTGCTGTCTTTTTTCCGGTGCTGTATGTACGGGCAGTCTGTGCGCTGTACGACTGACCTGATGTTTTCTTTGTCCCTGATGTTTGTATTCTTGAAGTTTGTACTTTTGTATTTTGCGTTCTAATAGTCTGTGTTCTGGCAGACGAAGTTTTTGCAGCTTTGGGAACTGTTTTATTTCTGTCAGACAAAGGGATCTCGTTCTCTGCCATTGCTTTTTTCACCTTTGCCGAAGCATGACGATAGTGCTCTGAACGGTCTTCGTTCAGATGATACAGTTCCATATCATTTCTATATGGCATTCCACAATATTTACACCTGCCGTTTACAATTGGTCCATCACAGACCTGACACCTTTTTCCCATATATCTTCCCCCTAAGTTTTATATAAATTTAACGCTTCATTCATTTACACATTTATTTTAACATTTCGCCCCAATCTTGCAAAGCTGAAATTGTGTTACTGTTCGTTCTGTTCTCCGTAACCATAATATCCCGCGAGATACTTCCAAATGAACAGTAATAATTGTCAAACTACCATTTTCCTGTTATAATAGCGTGGGAAAAGATAATGGATATTCAGTAAACAACAATATTTTTTATCAGTTTGCCATAAAATATGCAAATACAGAAATTACAGGAGGAATCCACTCATGGAACAGATTAAAATTCCTGACGGGTATCAGTCATCTTTAAATCTTCACGATACCCAGATTGCCATTAAAACTGTGAAAGATTTCTTTCAGCAGACACTGGCTCAAAAACTGAATCTGCTGCGTGTTTCCGCTCCGGTATTCGTTAATCCGTCATCCGGTCTGAACGATAACTTAAACGGCGTGGAACGTCCGGTAAGCTTTGATATCAAAGGCCAGCCGGAGAATGCTGAGATCGTACACTCTCTCGCCAAATGGAAGAGATATGCATTACAGAAATATGGCTTTGCTCATGGTGAAGGACTTTACACAGACATGATCGCGATCAGAAGAGACGAGGATCTGGACAATATCCATTCCGTATACGTAGATCAGTGGGACTGGGAAAAGATCATCAGCAAGGAAGAACGCAACATGGACACACTTGTTTCCACAGTACGTGCTATCTACAGCGTTCTCCGCAAAACCGAAAAATACATGGCTGTTCAGTACGATTACATCGAAGAAATCCTTCCGAGAGAGATTGCATTTGTCAGCACCCAGGAACTGGTCGACATGTATCCTGATCTCACTCCAAAGGAACGTGAATACAAGATTGTCAAGGAAAAAGGTGCCGTATTCCTCATGCAGGTCGGCAAAACCTTAACCAACGGAGAACGTCATGACGGACGTGCACCGGACTACGATGACTGGGAATTAAACGGCGATATCCTTGTTTATTATCCTGTTCTCGACATTGCTCTGGAGCTTTCTTCCATGGGTATTCGCGTTGACGAGGATGCGCTTGACAGACAGCTTACCATCGCAGGCTGTGACGACAGACGTGAGCTTCCTTTCCAGAAGGCAATCCTGAACAAGGAACTTCCATATACTATCGGCGGCGGCATCGGCCAGTCCCGTATCTGTATGTTCTTCCTCAGAAAAGCACACATCGGTGAAGTGCATGCTTCCCTGTGGCCGGAAGAAGTAATGAAAGAAGCAGCAGCAAAAGGAGTACAGCTTCTGTAAAAAAGCCGTAAACCTGGAATACTCAGAGATCACAGACACACAGATGTGTAAATACACAATGTATATCTGAGTGCCTTATCAGACAAATGTAACGGGGCGAATACAACAGTGAATATTTTATTTTTTTTAACACCTAAAAGTGATGTAGCATATATATTTGAAAATGAGACTCTTCGTCAGACTCTTGAGAAAATGGAACACAGAAAATTTTCCTGCATTCCGCTTCTGAGTCTAGACGGGAAATATAAAGGAAGTATTTCCGAGGGTGATCTTCTCTGGGGAATGAAAACCTTAAATGTTCCCGGACTGAAAGAAGCAGAGAGCATTTCCATTATGGCAATTCCGCGCAGAGCAACCTATAAGGCAGTTCACGCAGATTCTGACATGGAAGATCTGCTGGACAAGGCAATTAACCAGAATTATGTCCCGGTTGTAGATGATCAGGGATACTTTATCGGCATCATCACCCGTAAAGAGATCATCAAATACTGCTACAAAGAACTGAAGAAATATATAAAAGCTTCAGATTCATAAAAAGAGCTGCCGCATTGCAAT
Organism: Blautia sp. MSK18_10; assembly: GCF_020553185.1. Taxonomy (NCBI): domain Bacteria; kingdom Bacillati; phylum Bacillota; class Clostridia; order Lachnospirales; family Lachnospiraceae; genus Blautia; species Blautia sp. MSK18_10. The sequence continues at coordinate 98,232 of NZ_JAJCGT010000001.1, forward strand.
TTTTCAATTGCTAATGCGGCAGTTCTTTTTATATTCTTTATAACGCCTCAGCAGACCTCAACAAAATTCCTGTTTTTCCTTTTTCTGTGCCAGAAGCTTTCCGAACAATGCTGCCAACACCTGCTGAAACAGAGTTCCGATCATTACCGGAAACATAACTTCACCCGGAAAATATGCAGCTGCGATCACCGCTCCTGCGCTGATATTGCGCATCCCGGTTCCATACATCATGGAAACCGCCGTACTGCGATCCTTTCGGAAGATATACGCCACAAACCAGCCGAGTGCATATCCGGAAGCAGCCAGGACAAGGATTGCCAGTGCAACCTTCACCCTCTGCATATTCATATCCCGGATATATGGTGCTACTTTGGAAGAATTGGACGTTACCACAAATATCAGTGCCAGCTTTGAAAAAGGCGCCAGCTTTCCCGGCCATGTTTCCATTACTTTTCCATCTGTGATCTGATTTAATACCATCGCAACAACAGCAGGAAGCGCAACCATAAATATCAGTTCCCGCATCATCCTGGCAGGATCTATGATCACCGCAGAGCCCAGCAGGATCTTCAGCGTAGCCGGGATCAGAAAAGGTGCCAGTACCGTATCCAGAACTACCAGAGACAACGACAGAGGACTGTTTCCATCATAAATCGTCACCCACATCAGACTTACCACTGCAGTGGGAACTGCAAACTCCAGTACCATTCCGGTGATCAGCTCCATGTTATTTCCAAAGAAAAGATGGCCTGCCCCGCAGGCTGCTGTCGGGATTACCACATGGACCAGAAGCATGATAATAAGCAGTGAGCCCGGATGTCGGAATACATTTGCCACATCTTTAAATCTTGACTTCAACGCCCCGGCAAATGTCATAAATGCAAATACGGCCGGCACATAAGGCAGACCGCATTTGGCAATATCAGGAAAGCACACCCCCAGCAACAGACAGGTCGGTGTCACCAGGGCCATCCATTTTTCTATAAAACTGTTAAATTTTCTCAGCATCTTATAAAACCTTTGAAAGGAAGTCTTTCAGTCTAGGATTCTTCGGATTCGCGAAAAATTCTTTCGGAGTATTCTCTTCCTGTATCTTACCGTCATCAATAAAAAGAACTCTTGTTGCCACTTCTCTTGCAAATCCCATCTCATGAGTAACTACAACCATGGTCATACCTGACTGCGCAAGTTCTTTCATCAATTCCAGAACCTCACCTACCATCTCAGGGTCAAGTGCGGAAGTTGGCTCATCAAAAAGCATCACATCCGGATTCATGGCAAGAGAACGTGCAATGGCAATACGCTGTTTCTGCCCGCCCGAAAGCATATCCGGATATGCATTGGCTTTGTCAGGAAGCCCTACACGTGCCAGAAGCTCGTCTGCTTTCTTTGAAGCTTCCTCCTTTGTCATCAGCTTCAGTTCTACAGGTGCCAGCATAATATTCTGTTTTACCGTTTTATGCGGAAAAAGATTAAACTGCTGGAATACCATTCCAATCTTCTGACGGTGTCTGTTAATGTCAACCTTCGGATCTGTAATATCAGTTCCTTCAAAGAGGATCTGTCCGCCTGTCGGAACCTCCAGAAGATTCAGTGATCTCAGGAAAGTAGATTTACCGGAACCGGAAGGACCAATGACGGCTACTACTTCTCCCTGACAGATATCTGTTGTTATTCCATCGAGAACCTGATTTGTACCAAAAGCTTTCTTCAGATCCTTTACCTGGATCAGTACATTCTTATCGCTCACTGGTTCTTAATCTCCTTTCCAGTTTATTCATCCCCCATGTAAGGATTCCAACGATCACAAGGTAAATCGCTGCTGCTGCCATCAGAGGCCAGAACGCATTGTATGTACGGCTCTGGATCAGCATAGCTCCTTTTGTCAGGTCCATCATACCGATATAACCGATGATGGATGTCTCTTTGATCAGCACGATAAATTCATTTACCAGCGCAGGAAGTACATTCTTAAATGCCTGCGGGATAATGATCAGTCGCATGGTCTGGCTGAAATTCAGACCAAGGCTTCGTCCTGCCTCTGTCTGTCCCTGGTCAATGGACATGATACCGGAACGGACAATCTCAGCTACATAGGCACCTGAGTTGATACCAAAGGCAAGTCCGCCTACAATGATCTTGTTAATGCTTACAGCACCAAAAATTACAAAATTCATGATCAACAGCTGGATCATGGTTGGTGTTCCACGAATTACAGTCAAATAAACTCTGCAGATCGCATTGAGGATCTTAAAGGAGCCTGACTTATCGTGCGCAGAACGGATGATTGCTACAAGGAAACCGATGATCAGACCTACAATTACCGCAAATACTGTGATAATAAGAGTTGTTTTCAGACCATCCAGAAGCCAGAGATAGCGGTCATCTTTAATAAAGTTCAGATAAAAATCTTCTTTTACATTCGCTAATATCATAGGATTATTCATAAAAACCTCTGTTCCGAAAAGAGAGCTGTTGGCAAATCGTCAACAGCTCTGTTATTTGTTATTTTAATACTTATTTCTTTACAATAATTACCTGGCTTGCATCTGCATAGGTATCTGTAAAGTCAACGCTTGATTTACGGTCTTCTGTTACAGTCATACCAGCTGCACCGAAGTCTGCTTTGCCGGACTGTACGGCCGGAAGGATGGAATCGAATTCCATATCTTCAATTTTCAGTTCATATCCAAGCTTATCACAGATTGCCTGAGCGATATCAGCATCGATACCAACGATATCATCACCTTCATGATATTCATATGGTTCGAACTCAGCGTTAGTAGCCATTACCAGAGTTCCATTGGAACGGTCAACATCTTCCGGTGATTCATATGGAGTCTTACCGGCATCCTCACCAATGTAATTGTCCATGATGCTGTCGATAGTTCCATCCTCTTTCAGATCCTTGAGAGCTCCGTTAATCTTGTCAAGAAGTTCATCATTGCCTTTCTTTAAACAGATTGCATATTCTTCTTCCTCGAATGGCTCATCCAGAATCTTGAGATCATCATTATTCTCAACAAATTTCTGAGCCGGCTGTGAATCGATGATCACACAGTCGATCTGTCCTGCCTTTAATGCCTGAACAGCTTCACTTCCCTTGCTGTAACGTTCTACTGTAGAACCATCTTTCTCATAATCAGATGCATCAAGGTCACCTGTTGTACCAAGCTGAACACCGATTGTTGCTCCTGCAAGATCATCTTTGGATTCAACTTTCTGAGCTGCGGATACGCTTCCTGCCATGGAAAATACCATTACTGCACTGAGTGCAAGAGCTGCAAATCTCTTTTGATCTTTCATCTTTTTTCCTCCTCGCATCCGAAAGTATATCTACGGCTGCCATCTTTTTACCTTCTTCAGACAACAGCGTATAATTATGCGTTTCGGTTGTATATTTTTGTTTTTAATTTTAACATACTTTCTATAAAATGCAAGGTAAAACTTGAATAACAGATATATTTTCCATATAATGTATAATACATAACTGTTCCGGGAAGGGCAAAATGTTTTTTTACATGAAGATCACAGAAAAACTTTCCCGGTAAAGGATTCGTAATTTTCACTTTTTCATAACATTTTTTCTATATGATACAAGAGGTGTATAAATATTTAACCAAATAAGGAGGCTTTTCTGATGAAATTTACAAAAATGCATGGTATTGGAAATGATTACGTATATGTAAACTGTTTTGAGGAAACTGTGGAAAATCCTTCCGCAGTAGCCAGATATGTCAGTGACCGTCACTTTGGTATCGGTTCCGACGGACTGATCCTGATCAAGCCATCCAAAATCGCAGACTGCGAGATGGATATGTATAATCTCGACGGTTCCCAGGGTGCCATGTGCGGAAACGGTATCCGCTGTGTTGCCAAATATGCCTATGACTACGGCATCGTAGACAAAGAACATATTTCTGTTGCTACAAAAAGCGGCATCAAATATCTGGATCTTACTGTAGAAAACGGAAAGGTATCCCAGGTTAAGGTAAATATGGGTTCTCCGATCCTGACCGCCAGACAGATTCCGGTAGTGTCAGAGAAGGAGGAAGTTATCAATGAACCTCTGGATGTAAACGGAAAAATCTATTACATAACCGCTGTTTCCATGGGAAATCCCCACGCTATTGTTTATATGGATGATATTGACCATCTGGATATTGAAAAGATCGGCCCGGCTTTCGAGAATCATGTTGCATTTCCGGATCGTGTAAACACTGAATTTGTAGAAGTGATCGATGAACATACTGTAAAAATGCGTGTATGGGAACGCGGTTCAGGCGAAACTCTTGCCTGCGGCACAGGTGCATGTGCGGTAGCAGTCGCTTCTGTTCTGAACGGACATGTAGACGGTGACAGTCCTGTCACTGTAAAACTTCTCGGCGGTGACCTGCAGATTTTCTGGAACAGACAGGAGAATCTTGTTTACATGACAGGCCCGGCTGCCACAGTATTTGACGGTGAAATTGATGTAAGCTTTCTGAAATAAAAAACTGTCTGAAACTGCAGCAAATAACAGACAGCTTATCTGCTTCAGCTGCCGGTCACAATATTACGCAACAAAAAACGGATACACACCATTCAGCTGTGGTTATGTATCCGTTTTTTATCAACTTTTACACTGCAAATTCCAGTATTCTTTCCACAATAAATACCGCAGCACATGCGAATAACGCAACTGTAAGAAGACTTTTCTCCTTATATGCCGCGATCAGTGCCACAATAAATCCCACAGCAGCCGAGATCACACTGTCTGTGGCAAAAAGGATCGCCGGAAATGTCATGGCTGCCAGACATGCATAGGGAACATAGTACAGAAATGATCTGATAAACGGACTTGTGATCTCTTTTCTGGAAAGAGCAAGCGGGAGCATACGGATCAGATATGTAACTGCTGCCATTACCAGAATGTAAATATAAATATTATGACTCATGAACACCCTCCTCCTCTTTCTCATCCTCTATCGGACAGAAGTATGCGGCAGCCCCTGCCACGATCAGTGTAGTAATAATGATCACAAAACCTGACGAAACCTCCGACAGAAACGGAATCACTTTAAACAAAGTGCTGATCAGCATTGCTGCCACGACAACTGCCAGTACTGCCTTATTCTGCTTTGCCGGAGGAATAATAATTGCAAGGAACATACCGTAAATAGCCACGCTGAGTGCACTCATCATAAAATCCGGAAGAAGATTTCCGGAAATTGCTCCTGCCAGGGTTCCAAGTACCCATCCCGGGATTGCCACACACATGGCACCATAATTATAAAATGCGCTTACCTTTCCGGGCTGACTGGCACTAATCCCGAAAATCTCATCCGTCACACCAAATGCTGCAATATAGCGGTGAACCAAAGATTCATCTCTTCTGAATTTCTGAGCAAGGGAAAATGACATCAGACAATATCTCAGATTAATGATCAGCTGTGTCAGTGCCATCTCCCAGTAAGAGCCGCTCATTACCATGATCTCAAGTCCTGCAAACTGCCCTGCTGAAGTCACGTTTGTCAATGAGATCAGCACAGCCTGCCAGATACTCAGTCCATCAGCAACTGCCATCATGCCAAATGTAAACGATACAGCAAAATATCCCAGTCCTATGGGAATACCATCCTTAACTCCTTTTCTGAAGCTTTCACTTCTCATGTTTCTCTCCTCCTGTTACCTTTTGTGATCCTTTGATAACTGTTTAACTCTTTCACAGCTACAACTTTCGTATTTACTGATACACACAGATAACCCGGAGAACAGTATTCTGTCTCCGGGTTTCAGTCAGGATTATCTGATCTGTTTTATTGCATATGCATAAATTCTCTTATAAGTCCTCATAGAATAATGAACACCATCATCTGTATAACCGCGAAATTCACAGCGAGTCGTATAACCACATCTCATCAGATAAGAATAACTGTTGATCCATGTAAAATTCCCGTTCAGTCTCTGTCTGAGTCTGTTATTAAATCCGCGGATCTCAGACTCCTTCCGCGTGGATTTCATTGCCGTATTACATGGATTCACAGACATATAAAATAATTCACAGTTCCTGGCAGTCAGCTTTCTGGATAATCCATTCATATAAGAAGCATAGTCTGACGCAACAGAATCATAACTGATGGACTCCCTGTTTTTGTGGATCAGGTCATTTACTCCCAGATTGAAAATAACTGCCACCGGCTTCGCATTATCATCCATCCCGCTTATTTCATTCAGCAGTTCCTTTTCTCCGTATTTTTTCATCCAGTCAAGCCCTTCTCCTGTCTTGCATACAAATCCAACTTTCTTTAAACTGTCAGAACTGCATTGCTGCTTCAGAGTACTGCGAAGCATTGCTGTGCGGGAATCTCCCACAAAAATAATCTTATCATATTTCTCCACACTGTCCGCAAGACCGCCTGCATAAATATCCGGTTCCTGATTCCATTTATACTTCACCGGATAAAGATGAATATTTTTCGTAACCTGAATTTTCTGATATGCCTGATACATTGGATTACAGGTCTGTCCGGGAACTGTTGACCATCCCAGAAATGTATATCCCCTCTTATTCACTTCCACAGGAAGAATCACAGAACCACCGCTTTTCACTTTCTTTTTTGTGATTTCTCCTGAAGTCTCTATTGTAACTGTTTTCGTGGATGTTTTTTTCTTTTGCACTGTTGAATTCTTAGCAGTCTGCATTATTGCCGCCTGTGCTGCAGACGAGGGTGCTGCACATATTAATACACACGCCAGAAAAAATAATAACATTCTTCTTACACACATCTGTCTCTTCTGTTTTCTCATTATTGCCTTCTTTTATGATTTCATATATTATCTGTTATTTTTACCGGTGCTTACAGCAATTTCGCTGTCTTTTCTCTTCACCATACTGCTTCGCAGTCAATTTGACCAAACAGTTGTATTTCAGTTTACATCATCTGACAGAAACAGTCAACAGTCTTCGCCACTGCCTTTACATTCTTTACAGACTCCATACAAAATAGAATTCTTACACTGCAGGGTAAATCCATGACTTTCTTCAATATGATGAGAAATTTCTTCCATAAAATGACATTCCAGATGAATGATCTTTCCACATTTTATACACTTCAGGTGCAGATGCTGTTCACATCCCCGTCCCGGTTCTACATACTGATAAGCAGCCTGGCAACCTTTCTCTGCAACATATTTGATCACAGTTCCATCCTTTGCAAGCTTGTCCAGATAGCGGTAAATGGTTGTGATATTTACCTCACTGTCATGTTTCTTCAGATACTCATCCACATCAGCAGCTGTAACCGTATGGTCATTACTGTTTTTCAAATATTCAAGTATTTTTCTGCGGCTTGCTGTCGCATAACTGCTTCCTGCCATAATTTTATCATTCCTCCTAAAATCAGCTTCTTCTGACAGAGCAGACTCGGTTAATCAGAAAACAATTCCTGCAAATTCAATAATAATTCCCCAGAATACACCAAGTCCATAAAGTACTCCCACAATTTTCAGATTCTGAACCCTGTCTCTGTTCAAACGAAACAGAATCAGAAGCCCAACTCCTGCATTTACAAGAAGTCCCGCCATCATCGCCCCGGCTCCGATAATATGATCCAGATATAACTGGGTGATTACTACAGAAGAAGCGCAGTTGGGAATCAGTCCCACTAAAGCTGCGATCAGTTCACCTGCAATCGGTGTTCCTGTAAAAAGTCCTGCCAGTGTCTCTTCTCCGACTAATCCAATGATAATATTTAAAACAAGAGAAATCAAGAAAATGTACACAAAAACTTTTAATGTGTGAAATGCTGCTGAAGAAATAACTCCATGTTCACAATGGCAGCGTTCTTCTTCACAGATTTCATGAATATCCACATCAGGTTCCTGTTTCTTCAGAATATGTGTGTAAACATACTCCAGCACCAGGCCGGAAAGTATTCCGATCACCGCTTTGCAGGTCAGGATTTTCACAATTGTAACTACAGGAACTGCATTGGAGATCATGATCGGAAACATTTCATCTGAAGTAGACAGATACACCGCGATCAAAGTTCCCACTGTGATCACACGTCCGGCAAAAAGGCTGGATGCCGCTGCCGAAAATCCACACTGTGGGATCACTCCCAGAAGTCCACCCCATACCGGTCCGAATTTTCCGGCTGTACGAATTCTCTTTCGTGCTGCCGCACCTGTCTTATGCTCCAGCCATTCCATAAACAGATAAGTAAGAAAAAGAAAGGGTAGCAGCTTGATGCTGTCTATTACTGAATCTAATATAATCTCTGACATATAGTTCTCCTTATATTTGCACTTTATTTGTATTTGCAACTTATTTACATTTGCAACTTATTTGCATTTCTGTATTATATAGTATTTTTATAATTTGTCAAGTCTGTAAACCATACAATTGAAATATTCCAAAAAAAAGACCATCTTTCAGATATGGGGGAAAATCCGGAAGATGGTCTTTTTATTCATGTTTTATTTATACAATATATAAGGATGTTATATCTGTATTATTCAGCAACTGCCTTAAATGCTTCATCAAGATCCTGAATGATATCGTCAATATTCTCTGTACCAATGGAAAGACGAATTGTATTTGGTTTGATACCCTGATCGAGAAGTTCTTCTTCTGTGCACTGGCTGTGTGTTGTTGTAGCCGGATGGATAACAAGAGATTTAACATCAGCTACATTGGCAAGCAATGAGAACAGTTCCAGATTATTAATGAAGTCCTTTGCCTTCTGTGCATCACCTTTAATCTCAAATGTAAAGATGGAACCGCCGCCGTTCGGGAAATATTTCTTATAAAGCTCCTGCTGAGCCGGATCTGTGGATACAGACGGATGATGAACTTTCTCTACCTGCGGATGGTTGTTTAAGTACTGAACAACTTTCAGTGCATTCTCTACATGGCGTTCAACACGAAGTGACAGTGTTTCAAGTCCCTGAAGGAAAATGAATGAGCTTACCGGAGAGATGGTTGCACCTGTATCACGAAGAAGAATTGCACGAATCTTTGTAACAAATGCTGCCGGTCCGCATGCCTTTGTAAAGCTTACGCCATGATAGCTTGGGTTCGGTTCTGTCAGAGATGCGAATTTACCTGATGCTTCCCAGTCAAATTTACCACTCTCAACGATCACACCTCCGATTGTTGTACCATGTCCACCGATGAATTTAGTTGCAGAATGAACAACGATATCTGCACCATATTCGATTGGTCTTACAAGGTAAGGTGTTGCAAATGTGTTATCCACTACAAGCGGAATCTTATGTGCATGAGCAATCTTTGCGATAGCTTCAATATCAACTACATCAGAGTTCGGGTTTCCAAGAGTCTCGATGTAAACAGCTTTTGTGTTATCCTGAATTGCGTTCTCTACTTCTTCAAGATCAAATACATCAACGAATGTTGTTGTGATTCCATAAGCCGGAAGTGTATGCTCCAGAAGGTTTGTTGTTCCACCGTAAATATTCTTGGCTGCTACAATGTGGTCACCCTGCTGTGCAAGATTCTCAATTGTATATGTGATTGCTGCTGCACCGGATGCTACTGCAAGTGCCGCAGAACCGCCTTCAAGCGCTGCGATTCTTTTCTCGAATACATCTTCAGTCGGGTTTGTAAGACGTCCATAAATATTACCTGCATCTGCAAGTCCGAAACGTGCAGCTGCATGATCGCAGTTTCTGAATACATAAGAAGATGTCTGATAGATTGGTACTGCTCTTGCATCTGTAACCGGATCCGGACTCTCCTGTCCTACGTGAAGCTGTAATGTTTCAAATTTGAAATGTCTGTCTTTTCTTTCGATTTTTTTGCTCATGTGTATATCCTCATCTTTCTCTGATTTATAATAATCTTTTTCTCTGCAAAACTGATTCCGGCTCTTAAGCCCCTTATCTGCAAGTCATTTTTGTTTCTATGCTTTTCATATCTGTTTGATATGATTTAGCATAGTTGTATATTACCATTTAATTCCTAGTACGTCAATAGGAAATTTTCTATAGCGTTTAATAGCTAATAACTATAACGTTTCCAAAAAGCAGTGCAGATAAGACAGTCCGACAAAATGCGAAAGACAAGGAAAATCTGTCATTTAATACAATTTTCAATCACGCCGCCGCCTACAACGATATCTCCATCATATAACACAACTGCCTGCCCTCTGGTGATAGCTCTCTGTGGTTTATCAAAACGCACGTGCAGCACTCCATCTTCCGTCTGCCATGCTACGGCCTCCTGCTCCGGATGACGGTAACGGATCTTTGCTTTCAGTCTCATTGGCTCCTTCAGAGATTCACAGGAAATCAGATTGACCTTTGTTGCAGTCAGTTCCGAATGGAAAAGATCCTCATTATTTCCCAGAACCACCTGATTGGTCTTTGGAGAAATATCACACACATACAGTCTGGATGCTGCCGGAATACCAAGTCCTCTTCTCTGGCCAAGTGTATAGTGGATGATTCCTTTATGTTTACCAAGAATGTTTCCTTCTGTATCTACAAAATCGCCCGGGATTGATTTACGTCCTGTGTACTGTTCAATAAACTTTGCATAATCACCGTCCGGTACGAAACAGATATCCTGGCTATCATGCTTTCTGGCATTAACAAAGCCATGCTTCTCTGCGATCTCACGCACTTCCGTTTTGCGAAGCCCGCCAAGAGGCAGGGAAATATGCGCAAGTTGCTCCTGTGTCAGCATATAAAGCACATAACTCTGATCCTTCGTATCATCCACAGCTTTCTTTAATAAGTAACGGTTCTTCTCCTCATCATATTCCACACGTGCATAATGTCCGGTTACAATATAATCATACTCCAGTTCACGCATTCTCTGAAACATCTTGTCAAATTTCAGATAACGATTGCAGTCAATGCAGGGATTTGGCGTGGCTCCATGCTCATAGGCATCCACAAAGCGGTCCATAACATCCTCTTTAAACCTCTCGGAAAAGTTAAAAACATAGTACCTGATCCCCATTCTGTAGCAGACATTTCTGGCATCCTCCACATCATCCAGAGAACAGCAGGTTTTCTCTCTCTTTACTCCTATGTCCTCATTGTGAAATAATTTCATGGTAGCACCGATACATTCATCACCGGTTTCCTTTGTAAGCAGAGCTGCCACAGAGCTGTCCACTCCGCCGCTCATTGCGATAATTGCTTTTCTCATTTTTATTCCATCCTGTTCTGTGATCCGATTACACGGAATATTATTGTTTATGATAATTTTATTTATGTTATGATAGCTGTTCTGCAAAATACTGAACAGTTACATAAAAATCATTTGTACAGCATATCTATTCTAACACATTTATGTAAAATAAAAAAAGCCCTAAAAAGGGCTTTTTTATTTTACACAAATAATGGAGTAGAATAGTAACGGTCACCGGAGTCCGGAAGAAGAGCTACGATTGTTTTTCCTTTATTCTCCGGTCTCTTAGCCAGCTGGATTGCCGCATAGAGAGCCGCACCGGAAGAAATACCAACAAGAATTCCCTCATGTTTGGCGATCAGCTTGCCAACTGTAAAAGCATCCTCATTCTCAACCGGAAAAACCTCATCATAAACCTCTGTATTTAATGCCTTCGGAACAAATCCCGCACCGATTCCCTGAATCTTATGCGGACCGCTCTTTCCCTGAGAAAGTACAGGGGAAGTTGCAGGCTCTACTGCCACTACTTTCACGTCAGGATTCTGGGATTTCAGATATTCACCAACACCGGTGATCGTTCCGCCTGTACCAACACCTGCCACAAAAACATCTACCTGTCCGTCTGTGTCTCTCCAGATTTCCGGACCTGTGGTCTTTTTGTGGATCGCAGGATTTGCAGGGTTATCAAACTGTCCCGGGATAAAACTGTTCTCATATTCCTTCGCAAGTTCGTTTGCTTTGGCGATTGCGCCATTCATACCTTTTGTTCCATCTGTCAATACGATTTCTGCACCGTATGCTTTCAGAATATTCCTTCTCTCAACACTCATTGTCTCAGGCATCGTAAGTATCACTCTGTATCCTTTGATTGCAGCAAGAGAAGCAAGACCGATTCCGGTGTTACCTGATGTAGGCTCGATGATCACTGCGCCAGGCTTCAGAACGCCTCTCTCTTCAGCGTCTTCGATCATACTCAGGGCGATACGGTCTTTGGCACTTCCTGCCGGGTTAAAATACTCAAGCTTCACAAGTATTCTCGCTTCCAGCCCAAGCTCTTTTTCAAGATTTCCAACCTCAAGGAGAGGAGTATTTCCAACCAGTTCCGCTGCATTTTTATAGATTTTTGCCATGAGTTCGTCCTCCTTATTTCATACTAAGTATATATGAATTATATGTTATATACATAATATTCTATAAATCCACTGTTGTCAAGAGGGAAAATCAAATTACATAATCATTTCCCATCTCTTCATACCAGTCTTTAAGATCCTGCAATGTAACCTTATCCAGTACTCCCTCAATAGCTTCATCAAGCATCTTCCAGAGACGGAGTGTGACGCATTCCCCGGCTCTGCTGCACTGATTCGGTTCGTCCTCCAGACAGGCTACCGGCTTCATGCTGCCTTCTGTCAGTCTCAGAATAGTTCCCACCGTATATGTTTCCGGCTCTCTGGCAAGCATATAACCGCCCTGTGCCCCTCTCAGGCTCTTTACATATCCCGCCTTCTTTAATGATGAAATAATCTGTTCCAGATATTTTTCTGAAATATTTTCCCTTGCAGAAATATCTTTGATCTTGACCAGTTCTCCTGTATTATGAACTGCAAGATCAAGCATAAGTCTCAGAGCATATCTTCCTTTTGTAGAAATCTGCATTTTTCAAAACCTCCTGATTAAATTTCGTCGGATTATCATTGTTTTCTTTTATTATATAGTATTCCTAGTCATATAGTCAAGATGTATTCAACTTTCCTATATGAATATACAAAAAATCACAGAACCATCCCCAGTCCTGTGATTCTCTCACTGTCTTATACAGTATTATTTCTCCAGTTCTTCTGCTGAAGTAAATACATTAAATCCATTATTCTTAAGAATGCATTCTGTCACTGCACCATCCTCCGTCTGAAGAATTACTACAGGTCTGAGATCTTTTCTGTGGAAAGAAGTATAAATATAGTCAAGACTTACATTACTGTCTGATGCTACTTTCAGGAGTTCATCCAGACCGCCTACCTGATCTTTCATATCAACTACGATCGCCTGTGTAATACGATTCATATATCCACTCCTGTTTAAAACAATTTCCGCTTTATCCGGATCGTTGCAGATCATACGGAAGATTGCAAACTCCGGTGCATCGAAGCATGCAAATCCATAAATATTAATCCCGTTATCTGCAAGTATCCCTGTCACTCTTTTCAGACTTCCTGCTTTATTTTCCACAAATACAACATTCTGTTTGATCATCTCTTTTATCCTCCGGTCAACTCTCTCAGTATCTTTATAATCCCTCATCCACATATTTCTTAATATTGGATGTATTTACATATTTCGTCATATGCTCACCGTCTGTGATCACCAGAGTCGGAGCCTGCATAATTCCAAACTCCTTCACCATCTCCGGATTCTTCTCCGCATCAATAATCTCGAACTCCCTGCCTTCCAGTATCTTCTTCGCCACTCTGCAGTTCGGACAGGTACTGGTTGTAAACAGGTATTTATGTGATGCCACAGGTTCTATCTTCACATCATCCTTAGTCACAGTAACTACACTGGCATGAACCGGCTGTATTTTTCTGATATCTGAATGCATCACATCATAAAGCGTACGGTTCTTATACTCCTGTGCTTTACCGTCATTCCAGTTCTGTACAGGTCTGTAATATCCTGTGATACGACTGTAAACCTCCGCCTTCTTACCACATTTCGGACAAGTGAAATGCTCTCCGCTGATGTAGCCATGTTCCTTACATACAGAATAGGTCGGCGAAATCGTATAATACGGCAGTTTATAATTCTCTGCGATCTTACGTACCAGTGCTGCTGCTGCTTTCCAGTCAGGAAGCTTCTCACCGATAAATGCATGGAATACAGTACCTGATGTATAAAGCGTCTGCAGATCATCCTGAATATCCAGTGCATCAAAAATATCTGTGGTATATTCAACCGGAAGATGAGAACTGTTTGTATAATAAGGAGTATCCCCTTCCTTGCCTGCAGTCTTAATATCCGGCCAGCGTTTTCTGTCGTGTTTGGCCAGACGATAGGCAGTAGATTCAGCAGGAGTTGCCTCAAGATTAAACAGTTCTCCTTCGTACTTCTCCTGATAATCGGACAGACGTTCCCGCATATGAAGAAGAACTTCTTTTGTAAACCTCTGCGTACGCTCATCAGACATATCTTTTCCCAGCCAGCGGGCATTCAGACCAACCTCGTTCATTCCCACCAGTCCAATGGTAGAGAAATGATTGGAAAAGCTTCCAAGATATCTCTTTGTATAAGGATATAATCCCTCATCCAGCAGCTTACCAATTACTTCACGTTTAATATGCAGAGAACGTGCGGAAATATCCATTAAGCGATCCAGACGATTGTAAAACTCTTCCGGTGTCTTGGAAAGATATGCGATACGCGGCATATTTATAGTTACTACCCCCACAGAACCGGTACTCTCTCCTGATCCGAAGAAACCACCGCTCTTCTTGCGGAGTTCTCTCAGATCCAGACGCAGACGGCAGCACATACTGCGGATATCACTTGGTTTCATATCACTGTTAATATAGTTTGAGAAATACGGTGTTCCATATTTGGATGTCATCTCAAAAAGAAGGCGGTTATTCTCTGTATCAGACCAGTCAAACTCATTTGTTATGGAATAGGTCGGAATAGGATACTGGAACCCGCGTCCGTTGGCATCCCCCTCGATCATGGTCTCAATAAATGCCTTATTGATCATATCCATCTCTTTTTTGCAGTCTTTGTACTTGAAATCCATATTCTTTCCGCCTACGATAGCCGGAAGCTCTGCAAGATCATCCGGTACTGTCCAGTCCAGCGTAATGTTGGAGAAAGGTGCCTGTGTTCCCCATCTGCTTGGGGTATTGACTCCATAAATAAAAGACTCAATACATTTCTTCACTTCCGGATAGCTTAAATTATCTGCCTTGACAAAAGGTGCCAGATAAGTATCAAAGGATGAGAAAGCCTGCGCTCCGGCCCATTCATTCTGCATAATCCCAAGAAAGTTTACCATCTGATTGCAGAGAACACTCAGATGCTTTGCAGGTGAAGATGTGATCTTGCCTTCAATGCCGCCAAGTCCCTCCTGAATCAGCTGTTTCAGTGACCATCCTGCACAATATCCGGTCAGCATGGACAAGTCATGAATATGAATATCCGCATTTCTGTGTGCATCTGCGATTTCATTGTCATAAATCTCAGACAGCCAGTAATTTGCAGTAACTGCACCAGAGTTGCTTAAGATCAGACCTCCAACTGAATAAGTAACTGTGGAGTTCTCCTTTACACGCCAGTCCTCAACCTTCACATAACTGTTTACGATTTCTTTGTAATCCAGAATCGTTGACTTCATGTTGCGAACCTTTTCCCTCTGCTTGCGGTAAAGAATGTAGGCTTTTGCCACATCTGCATATCCGGCCTGGATCAGCACATTCTCCACACTGTCCTGAATTTCTTCTACTGTAATCTTATTATCTGTAATCTTTTTCTGAAAATCAGAAGTAACACGCAGCCCTAAGAGATCAATCATCTCTTCGCTATAATTTTTCTCTTTTGCATCAAAGGCTTTATGGATAGCCGCTGTGATCTTGCCTATTTTAAACTCATCCACTTCGCCATCACGTTTTACTACCTGAAACATATCTAATGCCCCCATTTTCTCTTGTTAATCTGTTTCTCCTGCATATTCTTACCGGAGATATTTCTGTCGTTACTGTCTACTTTGCTCTGAGTAACACTGTAGATTCATTGTATCAGAGTATCACCGGTTCGTCAACACGCAAAATACCACATAATGTTCCTCATTTTCGCAAAAGGCACAATATATGGTATTTTCTTATTTTTCAAAATATTTTTTTATACAACTCTGGCGTAGATTTCTTTCGGCACCCTTGCCTTCACAGCAATCCCTTCCTCCGTGTATTCCTCTGAGATAAGCTGCCCATATTCGCGGATCAGCTGGATTTTTCCTGCTTCCTGATAAGGGAAAAGGCGCTCCACATAAATCTGTTCTTCAGCAAGAAGCTTCTCCAGAAGATCATTCAGATCTGCAAGACCCTCGCCTGTCTTTGCAGAGACCTTCAGCGTATAGTCCGATTTAAAATCTCGCAGTACGCATGCCCCCGGCGCATCCTGCTTATTAAAGAGTGTGATGATCTTCTTTCCCATCACTCCCAGTTCTTTTAATGTCTCATATACCACATGCATCTGCATCTCTGCCTGCTGATTGGAAGAATCTACCACATGGATAATATAATCTGCATATTTGGCCTCTTCCAATGTGCTCTTGAATGCTTCGACCAGATGATGCGGAAGCTTATGGATAAATCCAACCGTATCTGTGAGAAGAATCTGCTGTCCGTCCTTCAAATTTAAAAGTCTGGTAGTTGGATCCAGTGTAGCAAACAGTTTATCCTCTGATAAAACCTCTGAGCCTGTCAGTGTGTTCAGCAGCGTAGATTTTCCCGCATTTGTATATCCTACGATCGCAGCAGTCTTCATATTGCCTCTGGCCCGGCTGGAACGGATCAATTCCCTGTGTTTCTCCACCTGGGATAATTCCTGCTTCAAAGCAGAGATCCTTGTACGGATAAGACGACGGTCTGTCTCCAGCTTTTTCTCTCCCGGACCTCTGGTTCCGATTCCACCTCCCAGACGGGAAAGAGATTCCCTGAGACCGACCAGACGGGCAGATCTGTAGCGAAGCTGTGCAAGCTCTACCTGTATTTTACCCTCACTGGTTATAGCTCTCGCTGCAAAAATGTCCAGAATCAATAATGTCCTGTCCATCACCTTACAGTCCAGTTCCCGCTCCAGATTATTCAGCTGTGCAGGAGAAAGTTCGTCATCACAGATAATTCCGGTTGCATCCATAGCATATACCAGTGCACGTACTTCCTCTATCTTTCCTTTTCCAATATAAGTTCCGGGATGCACAGACTCACGATTCTGAATGATTCTTCCCACTGTAACAGCTCCCGCAGTTGATGCAAGCTCCTTCAGTTCATCCAGGGATTCTTCCACATTATCATGATCATCCGTCTGCACTCCCACAAGAACCACCCGTTCTTCAAGCTTTCCAAATTCTTCCATAAATTCTCCTCAGTCAGATGGATATTACACACGCGTTTTAAGAAATGCAAGTTCCTTCTTAACAGTTTTATCTTCCGGGTATAATTCCAGATATTCCTGTGCTTTCTGCAAAGCAGTCTGAAAATCCAGTTTCTTCTCATAGACTACGATCTCATTAAACAGCAGACTCTGCATATCCTCCGCTCCTGCCACATGGATTCCGCTTTCTATATCAGAAAGGGCACTGTCATAATCCCCATCCTCTATATCACACAGTGCAAGTCCGTTAAATCCTTTGGCTCCGTTTTCTGCCTGTGATACATACTGCTGAAACATTGCTTTTGCATTTGCGCTGTCTCCTTTATCCATATATACCATACCAAGCAGAACCAGTGCCTCCGTATTATCGCCGTCTATGGCCTGTTTCAGTTCACTTTCAGCATTTTCATAATCATCCATATAATAATAAACTCTGCCGCGGTCACAATGATCCTCTGCATTTTTTGCAGTTCCTGACAAAGCAGCTTCCAGATAACGGGTTCCGTCTGCTTCCATATCCCTGTTCAGATATGCCCCGTAGATCTGGATAGCTCTGTCATAAGTTGCATCTTCGCCGTAGGCCTGTTCAAAATTAGCAGAAGCTTCCTCATAGGAATCCATGGCCAATGCTGTTTCTCCCGTAAGGAAATACAGATCCGCATCCATTTTATAGTTTTCTGCCAGAGTCTGGCAGTCTTCCAGCGCTGCCTCATAATCCTTTACTTTGAGATAAGCCACAGCTCTATACGACAGAATATCTTTCTTTAATGCTTTGCCAACTTTGTCACATTTAAGCGCATCATTGAAATATGTTATGGCTTCTTCATAGTTTCCAAGCTTGAGTTTCGCTACACCTGCACCTCTGTACGACTGTGCAGGCTTCACTCCTTCAGAAATTGCTGTCTCGTATTCTTCAAGTGCTGCCTCATAATTTCCCTGTTCCAGATCCTGTGCAGCCTGTTTATAATTCTTTGTATTTCCCACATTGCAGCCTGTCAGAAGTCCAAGGCTTAAGCAGACAGCAGTCAGAAATAATCTTTTTTTTCTGTTATACATGTAATTCCTTTGCCAGTAAATCAGTCAATGAGCAATCCTTCAGATTCCATTACCTTTACTACATGATCAACATTCTCAAGGCAGAGTTCATCTGTTCCGGCTTCTACCATAACACGAATCAATGGCTCTGTGCCACTCTCGCGTACCAGAATACGCCCATCACTTCCCAGTTTCTTTGCAACTTCCTCTACAGCAGCAACTACCTTCGGATTCTCTCTCGCAGTCTTCTTGTCTGCCACCCGGACATTTCTGAGAAGCTGTGGATAAACCTTCATTTCCCTTGCCAGATCACACAGAGTTGCTTTCTTCTCTACACACGCTTCCATTACCATGAGAGAAGTAAGGATTCCATCACCTGTTGCAGCGTAACGGCTGAAAATAATATGTCCGGACTGCTCACCGCCAAGACTGTATCCATTCTCCATCATATTCTCTGCCACATATTTATCTCCTACTGCAGTCTGCTCATATTTCATACCCTCTCTCTCCAGAGATTTGTACAGACCGAGGTTTGACATAACAGTGGTTACTACTGTATCATCTTTTAATCTGCCCTGCTCCTTGAGATATTTTCCACATACATACATAATCTTATCACCGTCGACCACATTTCCCTTATGGTCAACAGCAATACAGCGATCTGCATCACCATCATAAGCAAAACCGATATCCAATCCATTGTCCACAACATATTTCTGCAGGACTTCAATATGGGTAGAGCCACAGTTTGTATTGATATTTGTACCATCCGGCTGGTTATTGATCACATAAGTCTTTGCCTGAAGTGCCTCAAATACACTCTTTGCAATAGCTGAAGAACTTCCGTTTGCACAGTCAAGCCCTACTTTAATGCCTTTGAAATCCCTGCTTGGAATAGAGATCAGATGTCCGATATAACGATTTCTTCCTGAAGCAAAATCCACAGTGCGTCCAATATCTTCTTTAGTTGCCAGAGGAAGATCCTCGATCAGGCCATCCAGATATGCTTCAATCCTTGCTTCTACTTCCGCTTCAATCTTCTGTCCGTTTCCATTGAGAAGTTTGATACCATTATCATAGAATGGATTATGGCTTGCGGAGATCATAATACCACAGTCAAAATCCTCTGTACGTACTGCATAGGAAACACTTGGGGTCGTCGTTACATGAAGAAGATATACATCTGCACCGGACGCTGTCAGACCTGCAACAAGTGCATATTCAAACATATAACTGCTTCTTCTTGTATCTTTTCCAATAACAATCTTAGCTTTATGGTCTCTTCCATAATACCAGCCT
This sequence comes from Blautia sp. MSK18_10, assembly GCF_020553185.1. Taxonomy (NCBI): domain Bacteria; kingdom Bacillati; phylum Bacillota; class Clostridia; order Lachnospirales; family Lachnospiraceae; genus Blautia; species Blautia sp. MSK18_10. The sequence goes on from NZ_JAJCGT010000001.1 coordinate 117,841, forward strand.
ACGTAGCGCCCCACCTTAAATGCATGATCTACTGTCAGTTTAACATTTGCTTCTCCACGAAATCCATCTGTTCCAAAATATTTTCCCATAATTGCTCTCCTTTACTTTTTACAATATCCTCTGTTTCTGCACTGCATACTGTATTTCCCGGATCACACCCAAAACTGCTTTTAATCAGATCAGACATGTCTCCTGCGAAAGCTGCAGATATCTGCTTAACTTATTGATAAAGTCCCTGAGGATATATACCCGCTTCTGTAAGATTTTTAAATGCTCTCATTACTGCTTCTTTATCTTCCTGATAGGTTACACCAAACCATGTATCCTTTGTCTCCAGGACATCAACTTCAGCACTTTCATTTTTGATCAGATGGTCAACTAACTCCGGAAGCAGATATTCCTTTTTTGTATCTTCCGGTGCGAGTCCACTGAGAAATTCTGCAAATCCTTTCTCGAGAACCTCCATAAAGTCCGGCGTCAGTCCCCACATATTCATGGACACCAGATCCTTTACATCCAGTTCCTGCACACTTCCGTCCGCATTTCTTGACTCTGCACCTGTGGCAGTCTTAAATATATCATGCGTCTCTGTCACACCTGTAAGCCGTCCATTCTCAATATGGCAGATTCCTCTGGTAACGCTTCCATTATCGCTCAATGTATTTCCAAGCCTGAAGCCGGCCATACAGATATGGAGTTTTCCGTCCTTTGGCTGTTCCTGCACAAGATAATCATGCACCTTCACATAAGCTTCTTTTCCATAATAATCATCTGCATTGATAACAATAAATGGCTCATCCAGAACCTTCTTTGCAGCAAGTACAGCCTGTCCGGTTCCCCAGGGTTTCGTGCGGTCAGCCGGTTTCGTAAATCCCTCCGGCAGATCATCAAGCTCCTGGAATACATATTCTACTTCCGTAATTTTCTCAATACGCTCGCCGATCACTCTGCGAAACTCTTCTTCCAGATCTTTACGGATAATAAACACTACTTTGTTAAATCCGGCTTCCAGCGCATCGTGGATGGAATAATCCATAATAATCTCTCCACATGTTCCCACCGGTGCAAGCTGCTTGATTCCTTTTCCAAAACGACTTCCGATTCCTGCCGCCATAATTACAAGTGCTGTTTTCTGCATAAATATTTTCCTCCTGACATTCTTCTCTCATATCAATACTTTTTCAGTCATCTTCTGTCACATACCCTCTCCGCAATATTCTATTCCGCATCCTGAAGATTACTTAATTTTGCTGCCTGATCTGCTGCGATCAGACTGTCAATGATCTCATCCAGATCCCCGTTCAGAACATTCTCCAGTCTGTGCAGTGTCAGTTTGATTCTGTGGTCTGTCACACGGCCCTGTGGAAAATTATAAGTTCTGATCTTCTCTGAACGGTCACCTGTTCCAATCTGGCTTCTTCTTGCCTCAGCCTCAGCATCATGCTGTTTGGCAAGCTCCATCTCATACAGACGGGAGCGAAGAACTTTCAGTGCTTTATCTTTATTCTTAAGCTGTGACTTCTCATCCTGGCAGGAAATTACGATTCCGGTAGGAATATGTGTCAGTCGCACAGCAGAGTCTGTTGTATTGACACACTGTCCGCCGTTTCCGGATGCACGGAACACATCGAATTTACAGTCATTCATATCCAGATGGAAATCGATTTCCTCTGCTTCCGGCATAATAGCAACTGTACAGGTAGAGGTATGGATACGTCCGCCGGATTCTGTTTCCGGAACTCGCTGTACACGATGTACACCACTTTCATATTTCAGTCTGGAATAAGCACCTGCACCTGTGATCATAAATGTTACTTCCTTAAATCCGCCGATTCCGTTCTCATTGAGACTCATCATTTCTGTTTTCCAGCGGCGGGATTCTGCATATTTCACATACATACGGTAAATCTCTGCTGCAAAAAGGGCAGCTTCATCCCCACCTGCACCTGCACGGATCTCCACAATAACGTTCTTGTTATCATTAGGATCTTTCGGAAGAAGAAGGATCTTAAGTTCATGTTCCAGTTCCTCTACATTCTTCTTTGCCTCAGACAGTTCTTCCTTCAGCATTTCCCGCATATCTTCATCTTTCTCTTCCTCAAGCATGGAAAGACTGTCCTGTATCGTTTCTTTGTTTTTCTTATACTCCCGGTAAGCATCTACTATCGGCTGCAGATCGCTCTGCTCTTTCATCAGCTTCTGAAAATGTTCCTGATTATCGGTAACTCCCGGCTCTCCAAGTTCATTAAGCACCTCTTCAAAACGAATGAGCAGATCGTCTAATTTATCAAACATATTTATCCTCCTGTAATTTCTTTCGCCCCAGAACCACCCGGTCCAACCCGGCCAGATCCTGCCTTATCTCAATATCTTCAAATTTATATTTCCGCAAAAGAGCTGCCACATCTTCTCCCTGGCTGCATCCGATTTCATATAAAAGCCAGCCACCCGGAACAAGATGATCCTGTGCCTGTTTCGTGATAGCCCTGTAAAAATAAAGTCCATCTTCCATACCATCCAGCGCCATACGCGGATCATGCAATTTTACTTCATCCATAAGATCTTCAATTTCCGCTGTAGGAATATATGGCGGATTTGATATAATCATATCATAAGCTCTGCTATAATTTCTATTACTATTTTCGCATTCTGTCATTTTTACAGTATCTTTTACAGCAGTCCTTTTCATATACTCTGTTCCGTACACAATGTTCTGCATTTCAGAAAACAGATTACTCTGTACGAATTCCGCATGCTCTGCCACTTCCAGTGTCCGTGCATTCCGCACAGCCACTTTCAGTGCCTCATCTGACAGATCCACGCCTGTTCCGTATGCATCAGCTCTCTCCTTCAGAATACTGATAAGAATACAGCCGGATCCTGTACACATATCAAGAATATATGGATTTTTCACAGCTTTCATGCATTCAAGAGCGGACTCCACAAGTGTTTCCGTATCCTGTCTGGGTACCAGCACATTCTTATCCACATAAAATTCATGCCCCATAAAAAAAGCCTGATGCGTCAGATGCTGCAGCGGTATGTGTCCCGCACGTCTGCTGATCAGTTCCAGATATCTTTCAGCAGCACTTTCTGTGACACTTTCTTCTCCGTATGCAAAATAATACGCCCGGCTTTTTCCTGTGACATATTCCAGGAGAAGCCAGGCATCCAGCCCGGCTTCCTTAATCCCCGCCTGTGCAAGGATCATCTGTCCTTTTTTTAATAATCCTGTCAGAGTTTCTCCGTTCATTGTTCTGCTTCAACTCCAAATTCTTCCTTCAGATATGCTTTCCAGTCAAAAACCGCCTCTACAGCCCTGATCGCAACCTCTGCCATATCTGCTGTCGGTTCCTTAGTTGTAAGTTTCTGCATTGCCAGACCCGGTTTACTGAAAAAGTCAGCAAGTTTGCTGTCTGATCTTCCAGCCCACTGAATAATCTCAAAAGATATTCCTGCTACAACCGGCACCATAAGAAGTCTTCCAAACAGTCTCACCCAGTAAAACGGAACCAATACAAAAATAAAATGCAGAAAAATGCTGACCAGCATAACCAGAAACAGAAAACTGGTTCCACATCTCTTATGCAGTCTGGAGCTTGCAAGAACATTATCCACCGTAAGCGGCAGTCCATGTTCCACGCAGTTAATGCACTTATGCTCTGCTCCATGATACATAAATGTTCTCTGAATATCCTTCATTCTGGAAATCAGAAGCATATATCCCATAAACAATGCAAGCTTTACAAATGCCTCAACTATTGTAACTGCAAATTCCGAAGCGCCAACCCTTCTGCAAAGACTTGCAAGGGCGTATGGCAGCAACATAAAGGCGGCAACTGATACCACGATCGAGACAGCAACTGTCACATATAACAGCCATTTGAACTGCTTATCTTCTTTTGCCTTTTTTGCAGCAAGCTCCTCTTCTGAAAGAGCAGCATTCTTCTGCTTATCCTCTTCGTCCTCCTCATCCCCTGCGATCTCCGCTGAATACATCAGACATTTTGTGCCGACCACCAGAGAATCCACGAAGCTTACCACACCTCGGATCAGTGGATATTTGAGAAATTTTGCATTTCCGAATACACATTTGTAATCTTCTACTTTTAATTCAATCTCATTGTCCGGTCTGCGGACAGCAATGGAATATTTATCCTTATGGCGCATCATAATGCCTTCCATTACAGCCTGACCGCCGATGTTCGATGATTTCATTATATTTCTCCCAAAGAAACAAGAAAGGCTGAGATTTCCCAACCTCAACCTTCTCAATTCTTACTATATTCTGATTATTTGTTCAGGCCGTATTTCTTATTAAACTTATCGATACGTCCACGAGCCTGAGCTGCTTTCTGCTGACCTGTATAGAATGGATGACATTTAGAGCAGATTTCTACGTGGATGTCCTGTTTTGTAGATCCTGTTACGAATGTGTTACCACAGTTGCAGGTTACAGTTGCCTGATAATAATTAGGATGGATTCCTTCTCTCATGATTTTCACCTCTCTGTAAAGATTCTATTTTCTATTCGTATTCATTTGACGAATTTACTATTAAACAGCTTTATGAGTATAACATATCGTCCCATGGAATGCAAGTTATTTTAAAATTTATTTTAAAATTTATTTAATATTTTTGTTACTGAGAACGTAGCGAACAGTAACTGTTTTTTTACAACGTTTCAGATAAACTTCTGTTTTTTTACAGTCTGCACAAATTCAGCATTATTTTTCGTACGGGTAAACATATTCAGGATCTGTTCTACCGCATCTTCTGACTTCATTCCATTGAGGGCTTTTCGCATAATGTAAACCGCTTCCTGTTCTTCTTTACTCAGCAGCAGATCCTCTCTTCTTGTACCGGATTTCTGGATATCAATTGCAGGGAATACCCGCTTTTCCTGCAGTTTTCGGTCAAGCACCAGTTCCATATTACCGGTTCCCTTAAATTCTTCATAAATTACATCATCCATTTTACTTCCCGTATCCACAAGCGCTGTAGCAAGAATAGTAAGGCTTCCGCCCTCTCTCATATTTCTGGCCGCACCAAAGAAACGTTTCGGCATATGAAGAGCCGCCGGATCCAGACCACCGGAAAGAGTTCGTCCGCTGGGCGGTATGATCAGGTTGTATGCCCTTGCCAGTCTTGTAATAGAATCAAGAAGAATTGTAACGTCTTTTTTATGTTCCACCAGACGACGTGCACGTTCTATTACCATTTCAGACACACGTTTATGATGTTCCGGAAGCTCATCAAATGTAGAATAAATGACTTCCACATTATCGCCACAGATGGCCTCCCTGATATCTGTAACCTCCTCAGGACGCTCATCGATCAGAAGAATGATCAGATGCATGTCCGGATTGTTTCTCAGAATAGACTTTGCCACATCTTTCAGCAAAGTTGTCTTACCGGCTTTCGGAGGAGATACGATCATTCCTCTCTGTCCTTTACCGATAGGGCTGATCAGATCTACGATCCTCATGGCAACTGTGCCGCCCGGTCTTTCCATTATCAGTCTCTCATTTGGAAAAATCGGTGTCATATCTTCAAAATTATATCGTCTCTGCCCTTCACTGGGATGGAATCCGTTGATAGAGGTCACATATAGCAGGGCACTGAATTTCTCTCCCTGTGTTTTGATACGGATATTCCCCTTAATAATATCACCTGTTTTCAGGTTAAATCTGCGTATCTGAGAAGGTGATACATAAATATCATTTTCTCCCGGAAGATAATTCTCACATCGGATAAACCCATATCCATCCGGAAGTACCTCAAGGATTCCGTCTGCTCTCTCTCCACTGTCAAGCTGTACTGCCTCTGCCGGGGCATGATACTGTGTACGTTCCGGTGTTTTGTTATACTGGGGGATTCTCTCTCCGTTACCTTCCACTTCACTCTGCTGCGGTTTCTCCCGGACTGTTTCCTGTTTTTTTGTCTCACCTTCCAGTTCATCTTCGTGAAGCATTCTCTCGATCAATTCCGGTTTTCTCAATGCTGAAACCCCTTTTAATCCTCTGGCTTTTGCCAAATCCTTTAAAGTTGCCAGTGATAATGATTCATACTTTTCTCTCATAAAATAATCCTCTGCTTTTTGTTTTGATTGTTAATATTGATAATTATTTTTATTTTTGTTTTCCTGATTTCCTATGTATCTGAGCAATTTATTCTTTATTAACTTTTCCTGTAACAGTTAGTGGGATAATCTGTCTGAAGTGACACGAATATCAGATCTGCAGCAATGCATATCGCAGGAAAATTATACTCCTGCTCCTGTGTCGACAAGTTAATTCCTGTAGTAATCCTGTCTGCACACCGGTATCTTTATATTTATCTTAGCACATCTTCTTCATAATTGACAATACCATATTATTCCAAATCTTTATTATTGGCAAGCTGTTTTATACGTCATAAAACTGATATTATCGACATAAAAGCAGAAATCCGGAGACATAAAATATGTCCCCGGATTTCCGGTAAATCAGATATTAATAACACTTATTTAAGAAGACAATTAATGTACCAGATTTCCCACTAATCCATAAGAAACAATATACATAATGACAGTTGCCATAATAATGCCACAAAAAATTGCCAGAGAGGACTTCTTAATATCAATTTCCAGAAGAGATGCAATCAGAGATCCTGTCCATGCCCCTGTTCCCGGAAGCGGAATTCCCACAAACAGCATCAGTCCCCAAAACTCATATTTCTTTACCTGATCACTTTTTCTCATTGCCCTGTCTTCCAATTTCATAACAAGTCCCCGAAAGAGTTTCGTCTTTTTTAAAACCTTGAAAATCTGTCTGATAAACAACAGAATAAACGGAATAGGAATAATATTTCCAACAATACACAGTGGAATTGCCTTTGCAGCCGATATCTTAAGTAAGGATGCTGCAAGCAATCCTCCCCTGAGTTCCAAAAGCGGAATCATTGAAATAATAAAAACTGCCCCTTCCGGTGAAATATATTGTGACAGATTCTGCGAGAACCAATGTACCAGTGCTTCCATAAAACCTCCTAACTTTTACTTCAGATAATCCTTCAAAAAATTAATAAATTTCTGCATTTCTTCCTTTGTTCCAACTGTGATACGAAGGAAATTGTCAATTCTGTCCTTCTGGAAGTAACGAACATAAATATGCTGCCCTCTCAATGCCTCAAAAAGTTCTTTCGCAGGGCAGGTTTTATGCGTAGCAAAAATAAAGTTAGACATAGAATCCTGAAAAGAGAATCCCAGTGCCTTCAATTCTTTCTTTGTCCATTCTCTTGTCTCTATGATTTTATTACATGTCTCATCAAAATATGCTTTATCTTCAACTGCCGCCACACCTGCAGCAATCGCTGTACGGTCCATAGTATAAGAATTAAAAGAATACTTCACATCATTCAGGAATCTGATCAGTTTCTCATTTCCACACGCAAAACCAATTCTCATCCCAGCCATAGAACGCGACTTGGAAAATGTCTGTACGACCAGAAGGTTGTCATATTTTTCAATCAATGGAAGCGCCGACTGACCACCAAAATCCACATAAGCCTCGTCCACGATCACAATCACATCAGGATTATGGCGGATAATATCCTCCACTTCCTCCAGCGGCATCTCCACACCTGTCGGCGCATTCGGATTCGGGAATACAATTCCTCCGTTTTCTCTGAAATAATCTTCCTTCCTTATATGAAAGTTCTCATCCAGTGCCGGTCTCTCATATGGAATGCGAAACAGGTCTGCCCATACATCATAAAAAGAATATGTGATATCCGGAAAAAGGACCGGCTTCTGTGAATTAAAGAATGTAAGGAAACTCATGGCAAGCACATCATCGGAACCTACTCCCACAAAAACCTGTTCATCCTTCAGCCCGTAATTCTTTGCAATGGCATGTACCAGTTCTCCTGCTGTAGGATCCGGATAAAGTCTCATAGTATCTGTATCCATCTCCCTCAACGCCTTCTCCACTCCAGGTGCCGGCGGATACGGATTCTCGTTGGTATTCAGCTTGATCATATCCGGCTGATTGGGCTGCTCGCCTGGTGTATATGGTATTACTTTACGTATATTTTCTTCCCATCTGCTCATTTATCTGATTCCTTTCATGTTTTTTATTGTTTTTCACTTTCGTCAGTATAACATTAATCTCTATTTTCGTAAATCAACTTTTTGCATTTTACTGATTGACAAACCCACTTTGCAAGTTTATAATAGGCGGCAGAAAAGATAAGAAGGATCAAAACGTTGAAGAGAAGAGTACGCTGAGGAACGTTACAGAGAGAAATGTATACCGGTGCAAGCATTTCATCGCGAACCAGCCGAAGACCACCTCTGAGTGACTTTAATACAGTCCGGTGATTCCGTTACCATCGAATGAAGCGGTTCTGATCAGATGATTTATCCATCAGTAATGTATCAGAACAACCGGGGTGGAACCGCGAGTAATGTTATCTCGTCCCCTACAGTATTTAACCGTACTGTAGGGGATTTTTTTATTCTTTCTTTTACCCCTTCGCAGTACAAAAAACTGTTACTGTTCACTCCGTTCTCAACAATACGCTCCGCGGGATATCAACAGTGAACAGCAACTATAACAAATCCATACTAACGTAAAGGAGATAATCATCATGATCGTAACATTAAAAGACGGCTCAAAAAAAGAATACGCTGAAGCAAAATCCGTAATCGACATTGCTTACGACATCAGCGAGGGACTTGCACGTGCTGCCTGTGCAGGAGAAGTAAACGGAGAAGTTGTAGACCTGAGAACAGTTATTGACAGTGACTGCGAATTAAACATCCTGACAGCAAAAGATGAAAAAGGACTTGCAGTTCTCCGCCATACAGCATCCCACGTACTTGCCCAGGCAGTACAGACCTTATTCCCGGATGCAAAGGTTGCTATCGGACCTTCTATTGATACAGGATTCTACTATGATTTCGACTGCCCTCCATTCTCCCGTGATGACCTGGATGCAATCGAAAAAGAAATGAAAAAGATCATCAAAAAAGGCGCTAAGATTGAACGCTTCACAAAATCAAGAGAAGATGCCATCGCATACTTCCAGGAGAAAAATGAACCATACAAGGTAGAACTTATCGAAGATCTTCCTGAAGGCTCCGAAATCTCTTTCTATTCCCAGGGAGACTGGACAGACCTCTGCGCAGGTCCTCACCTTATGAGTGTAAAGGGTGTAAAAGCATTCAAGCTTCTCTCCTCTTCTAGCGCTTACTGGAGAGGCAGCGAAAAGAACGCAATGCTCACACGTATCTACGGAACAGCTTATGCTTCCAAGGATGAGTTAAAAGAACATCTGGAACAGATGGAAGAAGCAAAAAGACGTGACCACAACAAACTTGGCCGTGAGATGAAGATCTTCACAACTGTAGACGTGATCGGTCAGGGACTTCCACTTATCATGCCAAACGGTGTGATCATGATGCAGGAGCTTCAGCGCTGGATTGAAGACGAAGAAACAAAACGCGGATATATCAGAACAAAAACTCCGTTAATGGCAAAGAGCGACCTCTACAAGATTTCCGGACACTGGGATCATTACAAAGAGGGCATGTTCGTTCTCGGCGACGAAGAAACAGACAAAGAAGTATTTGCGCTTCGTCCTATGACATGCCCATTCCAGTACTATGTATACAAAGCAGAACAGCACAGCTATCGTGATCTGCCTCTTCGTTACGGTGAAACATCCACTCTGTTCCGTAATGAGGATTCCGGGGAAATGCATGGTCTGACACGTGTGCGTCAGTTCACGATCTCCGAAGGTCATCTGATCGTAAGACCTGACCAGATGGTAAAAGAATTTAAAGACTGTATCGCACTTGCACAGTACTGTCTGCAGGTTCTTGGTGTAGAGGAGGACGTAACCTATCACCTTTCCAAATGGGATCCTAACAACAGAGAGAAATACATCGGTGATGCAGAAGTGTGGGATCAGACAGAAGCTCATATCCGTCAGATGCTTGAAGAACTGAACATTCCGTTTACAGAGGATGTTGGCGAAGCTGCATTCTACGGACCTAAAGTTGATATCAATGCCAAGAACGTATACGGAAAAGAAGATACTATGATCACGATTCAGTGGGATGCTCTTCTGGCTGAACAGTTCGACATGTATTATATCGATGAAAACGGTGAAAAACAGCGTCCATACATCATTCATCGTACATCCATGGGATGCTACGAGAGAACACTGGCATGGCTCATTGAGAAATATGCAGGTATGTTCCCGACATGGCTCTGCCCGGAACAGGTTCGTGTGATTCCAATTTCCGAGAAATTCCACGACTATGCTGCCAAAGTTGAAGCTCAGTTAAAAGAAAACGGAATCCGCTGCTCTGTTGACCAGCGTTCCGAAAAGATGGGCTACAAGATCCGTGAAGCACGCCTTGCAAGAGTTCCATACATGCTCATTGTTGGCGCCAAAGAGGAAGAAGAAGGCAAGGTTTCCGTAAGAAGCCGTTACCTTGGCGACGAAGGAATGAAAGACCTTGGTGAGTTCCTTACATCCATCAAAGAAGAAATCAAAAACAAGACAATTCGTAAAATCGAAGTTCAGGAAGAAAATAAATAAAACAGGTATTTTACTTTAACCTGTTCAAATAAGTCCCCACCCTCTGCTTTAATTGCATCAGGCAATAAGCAATGGGTGGGGACTTTTATTTATCAGTTATCCCATCTGTACAATTACATGGTATTCGTTTCTGCCATTGACCATAGGAATCTGGTTTCCATTTATCCTCTCACCATCTACCTCAATCCATCTGACTCCTTTCTGCACACCTTTCGGTTTATGGATCTCAATATGATAATCCGCCCCTCTAAAATGACGGTTCACTTTAAAATCGCCAAACGTTTCCGGAAGGCAGGGGTCTACGATCAAACCATCATATCCTGGCAGAATACCAAGAAGCGCCTGTGACAGGTTTATAAATGTCCACGCTGCAGTTCCTGTCAGCCAACTGTTTTTTGCCTCTCCAAATCCTGGTGCATCAGCTCCCGCGATCATCTGCGAATATACATATGGTTCTGTCCGGTGAATATCACTGATTTCCTCAATATAAGATGGACATATTTTACGATAAACCTCAAATGCCCTGTTTCCTCTTCCAAGCACAGTCTCCGCAATGGAAATCCACGGATTGTTGTGGCAGAAAATTCCTGCATTTTCTTTATATCCAGGCGGATAAGAAGTAATTTCCCCAAGTTCCAGATGGTATCTTGTATAAGCCGGCTGAAGGATCATTATTCCATACTTTGTTTCCAGCAATTCATTCACAGAGTCCAGAGCTTTTTCTGCTATTCCTTCTTCCTTGCCGATTCCTGCCATAACACAGAATCCCTGTGGTTCAATAAAAATCTTTCCTTCTTCGCATTCTTTTGAACCAACCTTTTCAGACTGTGCATCATAGGCACGCAGGAACCATTCTCCGTCCCATCCATTATCCAGCACTGCCTGATACATCTCATCCACTGCTTTCCCTGCTTCTTTTGCAAGTTCTGTGTGCCCGGTCCGCTCACAGAGCTCCTCAAATTCTTTTCCATATTTCACAAACATACCTGCAATAAATACAGATTCTGCCACAGGGCCTTCCGACGGCCCTGTTGTCTGAAAGGATTCTCCAGGTTCACTGGAAAAACAGTTCAGATTCAGGCAGTCATTCCAGTCTGCCCTTCCGATCAGAGGAAGTTTGTGAGGACCAAGATGGGTTACTGTGTAATAAAAAGATTTCTCCAGATGTTCAAAAAGCGGTACCTCTGTTCCCTTCTTACAATCAAAGGGTACCTGCACATCAAGTATCCCATAATCACCAGTCTCTTTGATATATGCTGCTACTGCTGCGATCAGCCATAACGGGTCGTCATTAAATCCGCTTCCAACATCCAGATTCCCCTGTTTTGTCAGCGGCTGGTACTGATGATATGCACTTCCATCCGGAAACTGTGTAGATGCTATATCAATAATCCTTTCCCTTGCCCGCTCCGGGATAAGATGCACAAATCCCAGAAGATCCTGACAAGAATCGCGAAACCCCATCCCCCGTCCTGTTCCTGATTCGTAATAAGATGCTGATCTGGACATATTGAAGGTTACCATACACTGATATTGATTCCAGATATTTGCCATGCGGTCAATATGTTCGTTCTCGCTGACGACTGCAAAGCGTGCCAGCAATGTTTCCCAGTAATTTTTCAGTTCTGCAAAGGCCTGCATCGCTTTTTCCATTGTATTAAATCTTTCAATCAATGCTTTTGCAGAGGTTTTATTGATAATTCCGGGAGCTTCCCATTTATCATCTGCCGGATTTTCACAATATCCCAGCATAAAAACAAATTCTTTTTCCTCTCCCGGCAGCAGAGTCAGATCTATCTGATGTGCAGCAATGGGATACCATCCGCTTGCAATAGAGTTACTGCATTTTTTCTTACATACAGCTTCTGGAAAAGCATTCCCGTTTCCTGCTCCCAGAAAAGCATCTCTGTTGGTATCATAATTGTCCACCTGTGTATTTACTGTAAAGAAACTGTAATGTTTCCTTCTTTCTCTGTATTCTGTCTTATGATAAATCGTACTCCCCTGTACTTCCACTTCTCCGATACTTAAATTTCTCTGGAAGTTCGATGCGTCATCCACTGCATTCCAGAGGCAGAATTCCACGTATGAGAACAGAGAAATATTTTTTTCAGTTTCAGAGTTATTTTTCAGTTTCAGACAATTGATCTCACATGAAGCATCAGAGGGCACAAAAACCAGAAGCTCTGCTTTTAGATTATTTTTCGAAGAACAGAAGCGACTGTATCCAAGACCATGTCTGCATTCATAAGTATCTGTTTCTGTTGCAGACGGCATAGTTCCCGGATTCCAGATTACTCCGTCATCATTAATATAATAATACTTTCCGTTGGAATCTGCAGGAATATTATTATAACGGTACCTGGTAATTCGCAACAATTTTGCATCTTTATAAAAGCTATATCCTCCGCAGGTGTTGGAGATCAGTGAAAAGAAATCATTACTTCCCAGATAATTGATCCAGGGTAATGGTGTATGTGGTGTAGTGATAACATATTCTTTCGCCTTGTCGTCAAAATATCCGAATTTCATTGAAAAGCCTCCTTAAAAAGAATAAATAAACACTTGTGAAGAAAAGGCCGAAAACAGACTTGCGAAAACGAATACGTTCAGAATTTATATGTTTATTATATAGTTTAGATTGGATTTATCACAGTATAATTCAGTTTTTCAAAAAAATCAACTACATTTTTAGCAGTCAAAATATTTCACAACTGTTATTTTAACTTCCGTAAGATCATCGCGAAACTTTTCGTTATATTAAAGCCTGTTTTTTGTGAAATTAATAAATTATTATAAATTCTTTTTTGTGCAACAGGGATAAATTATGCAAATATAGCAAAAATACTTGAATTTTATCTGAAAATAAAGTACGATTAGCTTGCGAAAACGTTTTAGAAACAAAAACAGAAAAGGCTGGACTATAATATGGTATCCATGAAAGACATCGCAAAACAATGTAACGTATCTGTTGCAAGCGTCAGCAAAGCACTTAATGGTTATTCGGATATCAGCGAAGAAACCCGACAGCTTATTTTGAAGACTGCATCAGAAATGGGATATCTTCCAAATTCCTCAGCAAGAGCACTAAAGACCAGACGCAGTTATAATCTTGGCGTACTTTTTGTAGACGAAGCCATGAGTGGCCTCACCCATGATTATTTCAATCATGTACTGGAAAGCTTTAAACGCACTGCCGAATCCAGAGGATATGACATCACTTTTACCAGCGGAAACCTCTCCGGTCAGCATCTCAGTTATTATGAGCACTGCCGTTACCGTGGAGTCGATGGAGTGGTGATCGCCTGTATCAATTTTTTTACAGAAGAGGTACAGCGCCTGGTACAGTCCGAGATACCGGTAGTCACTATCGATCATGTATTTGATGGAAGAATTGCTGTTGTTTCCAACAACATTCAGGGAATGGAAGAACTTGTCTCTTATATTCTTGAACGGGGACACAGAAAGATTGCCTATATTCACGGAGAAGATTCCTCTGTCACACGAAACAGACTTGGAAGTTTTTACAGAACTCTCCAGAAAAAACGAATCGATATACCTGATGAATATATGCCAGTCATTCCTTATCGAGATGCAGAAGCTGCAGCAATAGCAACTTCAGAGCTTCTGGATCTGAAAGATCCTCCTACCTGTATCCTCTATCCGGATGACTTCTCCGCACTGGGTGGCATCAATGAAATCCACGAACGTGGACTTCGAATACCAGATGATATTTCCATTGCAGGCTATGACGGACTTACTTTTGCACGCATCCTGGAGCCACGGCTGACAACTCTGTGTCAGGACACAGAAACGATTGGACGGCTTGCCGCACAGAAGCTGATTGATCTTATCGAAAATCCTAAAACAACGATCATCGATAAATTCACCGTTGATGGAAGACTTTTCCCCGGTGCATCAGTCAGAAATCTGGCAAAATAAGAAAATCTTCAGTATCTTCACAGTTGGTGGACTGCTGAAAAGTTACAATCAACCCAAAACAATTATCACAAGGAGGTAATAACATGATGAAGAGAAAAGCTATGGCAATTACATTAACAGCAGCTATGCTTGCCGGTCTTACAGCAGTTCCAACATGGGCTGAAGATGCAGCCGCTGACGAAGGTAAAGTTTTAAACATTTATTGCTGGAATGAAGAATTCAAATCCCGTCTGACTGACCACTATCCCGGATATGAAGAAGTTGACGGAACTCATGGCAAGATCGGAGATGTTGATGTTGTATGGAACATTACTCCTTCTGATGACAATGCATATCAGAATAATCTGGATGAGACTCTTCTGAAACAGGCTGATGCAGCAGCAGATGACAAAATCGATCTCTTCCTTGTTGAAGCCGATTATGCACTGAAATATGTAAATACAGATTATACAATGTCTGTGGCAGATCTGGGAATCACAGATGAGGAAGTTGCAGACCAGTATCAGTACACCAAAGATGTTATGACAGATTCGGATGGCAACTTAAAAGGTCTTTCCTGGCAGGGCTGCCCGGGTGCTATGATCTACAGAAGAGATATTGCAAAAGAAGTATTCGGAAGCGATGATCCGGCAGAGGTTCAGAAGAAAGTTGCAGACTGGGATACATTTAAGGCAACAGCTGAAGAGCTGAAGGAAAAAGGCTATCAGATGACTTCCACTGTAAATGATGCCTACCGTGTATTCTCTAATAATGTAACTTCCCCATGGGTTGTTGACGGAAAGATCACTGTTGATGACAATATCAAAAACTGGGTAGATATGTCCAAGGAAATGGTTGATGCCGGAGAAACAGCTACCTATGAATTGTGGAGTGATGACTGGAGCAAGGGCTTCTTCAAAGACAGCAATGTATTCTCATATTTCGGACCTGCATGGTTCATCGACTTCTCCATGAGCGCTGACCAGGATGGTTCAGTTGGTAAAGATGGCGGCTGGGCTGCAACAGAAGGGCCACAGGGCTTCTACTGGGGCGGAACATGGATCACAGCAGCTGCAGGCACAGACAATCCCACACTGGTTGCTGATATCATGAGAACGATGACAACTAACGTTGACGTTATGAAAGAAATCGTTACTGCTGATAATGACTTCGTAAACAATAAACCTGCCATGGAAGAAATGGCTAAAGATGAAAGCTACGGCGATGCAGTTCTTGGTGGACAGAATCCTCTGGCTATGTTCTGTGCAGGCGCTGATAAGATTGATCTGAGTAACATGAGTATCTATGATCAGGGCTGCAACGAAGAATTCCAGAATGCCATGAAGAACTACTTCGAAGGCAACGCATCTTATGATGAAGCTCTCGACCTGTTCTATAAGGCAGTTGTAGAAAAATATCCGGAACTTTCCTATTAATCAAACATTGAAACCTGTGTGCCTGCCTGACCATCAGGCAGGCACACTTTGGATTACAGCAGACTATGGAGGAAGATAATGGCAAAGAATAATAACCATAAAGCGGTCAGCTATAACAAATGGGGATATATCTTCCTGATACCATTTGTAGTAGTATATCTCATATTCCAGCTCGTTCCGCTTATCAGTACAATTTATAACAGTTTCTTTGAAAATTACAGATCTGGATTAACGCAGATAGGACCGAATTTTGTGGGACTTGCCAATTATGCAAAGCTCTTTCAGGGTGGCGATATCTGGATTTATTTTAAAAACACAATGATCATGTGGGTAATGGGATTTATCCCACAGATCCTGGTTTCCCTGCTCCTGGCTGCCTGGTTCTCCAATCCAAGCCTCCGGCTTAAGGGACAGCGCTTCTTCAAAACAGTTATTTATCTGCCAAACCTGATCATGGCATCCGCCTTTGCAATGTTATTCTTTACCTTATTTGCAGACGGCGGTCCCATCAATGCAATGCTGATGCAGTCAGGAATACTGAAACAGGCATATTCCTTTTTCAGCCATGCCTGGAGTGCCAGAACCCTTGTTGCAGTCCTGAACTTCCTGATGTGGTTCGGAAATACAACTATTCTTCTTATGGCAGGTATGATGGGAATTGACTCCTCGCTTTACGAGGCAGCTGAAGTAGACGGTGCAACTTCCTCACAGATTTTCAGAAAGATCACTCTTCCACTCCTTCGTCCAATCCTGATCTATGTTATGATCACATCCCTGATCGGCGGCATGCAGATGTTCGATGTACCTCAGATTCTGACAAACGGAACCGGCGACCCCATGCGTTCCACTATGACACTGATCATGTTCCTGAACAAGCATCTGTTCAGCAAGAACTACGGAATGGGTGGTGCATTATCCGTATTCCTGTTCATTATCACAGGAGTGCTCAGCCTGATCGTATTCCGCTTTAACAAGATAAAAGACTGATGGAGGTGAGAAGAATGAATGAAAAAAACTCCAAAAATAAAAAAGGAATGAGCATGAAAGGTCAGCGTACTCTTGCCTATATCGTACTGATCATCATTTCCTTCTTCTGCCTGTTCTGGTTTTATGTACTGTTTATCAATGCCACCAGATCTAATGGCGCACTGAAAAAGGGATTCACAGCCATTCCCGGAGGACATCTCATTGAGAACTGGAAAAATCTTCTCGCAGGAACACTCCCTGTATGGAATGGTATGTTCAACAGTATTTTCATTGCTACCTGCTCCGCTGTTTTATGTACCTATTTTTCAACAATGACTGCTTACGCTATCCATGCATACAATTTTAAAGCAAAAAAATTTATGTTTACATTTATCCTTGCAGTCATGATGATCCCAACTCAGGTAACTGCTCTTGGATTCCTTCAGCTGTTGGGAAAAATAGGTCTGGACGACTCCTTTGTCCCACTGATCGTTCCAAGTATTGCTGCTCCTGTTACTTTCTTCTATATGAAACAGTACATGGAAAGCAACCTTCCTCTGGAGCTTGTGGAAGCAGCACGTATTGACGGTTCCGGTGAATTTAATACCTTTAACAAAATCGTATTCCCGCTTATGAAACCGGCTATCGCTGTGCAGGCAATTTTTACCTTTGTACAGAGCTGGAATAATTACTTCATTCCGGCGCTGGTCCTTCACTCAGATAAAAAGAAAACACTTCCTGTACTGATCGCACAGCTTCGAAGTGCAGACTTCCTGAAGTTTGACATGGGACAGGTGTATGTAATGATCGCCTTTTCCATCTTCCCGGTCATCATTGTCTACATTCTTCTTTCCAGATTCATTGTAGAAGGTGTTTCCGCAGGTGCGGTTAAGGGTTAGATGCTGATACAACAAAAGCTGTCTGTTCCGGATGCAAATACATCCGGAATCCAGACAGCTTTTTTAATTATTTGCAGTACTGTTCTGTAATGATGTTACTATTTACAGCTCAGAGTTTTATTTTCTTAGATCTCAGCCAGTTTCAGCAGATCCGGGATCTTGGATTCCCATCCAAGTGCCATGATATGTACACCCTGACAGTATGGCTTGCACTCTTTGATAATACGTGCAGCGATCTCAACACCTGTGATACCTGCTTTTGTCTTTTCTTTGTCTGCTTTCAGTTCCTCGAGCATTTCGTCCGGAACATGAATGCCGGCAACGTTGTTGTTCATGAATTTAGCCATTCCAGCGGACTTCGGAATGATGATACCAACCTGTACAGGTTTTCCGAACTGTTTTGCTTTTTCCATGAATTTGATGAATTTCTCCGGCTCAAATACTGCCTGTGTCTGGAAGTATTCTGCACCTGCAGCTACTTTTCTTTCCATTTTTGCAAGCTGTGCGTCAACGGAATCGCTGCATGGAGATACAACAGCACCCTTGGAGAATTTCGGAGGCTCGCCAACCAGTTCATTTCCGCCAAGATCCACACCTGATTCCAGAAGCTTCACTGTGTGAAGAAGGGATACGGAGTCAAGGTCGAATACAGGTTTTGCCTGTGGGTGATCACCCATCTTTGTATGGTCACCTGTAAGGCAGAGGATGTTGTCAATGCCCAGCATTGCAGCGCTGAGAAGATCAGACTCCAGAGCGATACGGTTTCTGTCACGGCATGCAAGCTGGAAAATAGGATTCATGCCTGCATCCTTGAGAACCTTACACATTGCAAGAGATCCAAGACGCATAACAGAAGACTGGTTATCAGTTACGTTAACTGCATGAACATCCTTGAGGTATGTTTTTGCTTCTTCTACCAGCTCATCTACGTGGATTCCTTTTGGCGGTCCTACTTCTGCAGAAACTACAAATTCACCACGGTCGAATAATTCTTTCATTTTCATTGTACATTGCTCCAATCATTATAATCTATTTTAATTCATCGTCTGTTGCAAAGTTATGAATCTGTGTCGGACATTTCAGCGCGTCAAGGCGTCCGATTTCTTTCAGACGTCTGTAGATGCGTTCCCATCCACATTCCATCTCGCTGTCCACTTCACATTTACCGTTCTTGGAACCACCGCACTGGCCGTTCACAAGGCTCTTTGAACATGCTGTGATCGGGCAGATCCCGCCTGTCAGGTTCAGGTAGCATTCACCGCACTGGTCACATTTGTACTCTAACGGTGTCACGCCCTGGAAACCTGGTACCGGGTATGTATCACAGGCTGCACAGACCATCTTGTCTTCCAGATATTCTGAAACGGTCTGTACACCAACACCGCAGGAGAATACCAGAACCAAATCTGCTTCCTGAATCTTGCTCATATGTTTCTTAAGACGTAATTCCATATTTTCCGGATTACAGATGTAATCAGTTGTCATGATCCCTGTCACATTTCCTTCAGCAGCAAGTTCCTTCTGAAGTCGGGCAGCTTCTTTTTCCGGAAAACGAACTTCTTTACATCCATGACAGTTGATAATGAAAACTTTCTTTCCGGCTGTCAGTGATGTAATTGCTTCTTTTGCTTTTAACTGGGTAATCAACATATTATTTCATCCCCCTTACTGCATTTTTTCCGGCTTTGATACTGTTAATGATTGGAATCTTGGAAGAACAGATATACTGACAGCATCTGCACTCAACACAATCCATAACGTTCATGTCTTTCATGCCCTGCCAGTTCTCGTCTTTCGCATATTTCACGAAATACAGAGGTGAAAGTTCCATCGGACATACATCTACACAACGTCCGCACTTGATACACGGCTGTTCTTTTGTCTCATCCGGTTCAACGGCAATGATACCATTGGAGCCTTTCATCATCGGTACATCCAGTGTGTTCAGAGGGAATCCCATCATTGGTCCGCCCATCTTAACCAGAACATCGTCATCTGTAAATCCGCCGCAGTAATCGATCAGCTCTCTTACGCTTGTACCGATCTTGATAACGAAGTTTCCAGGATTCTTGATCTTCTCGCCTGTTACTGTAGCAACACGCTCAACCAGAGGCATTCCTGTCTGGATCGCATCGGAAATTGCTTTTACTGTACTGATATTATCTACTACAACGCCGACATCTGCCGGAAGACCGCCGCTTGGAACAATTCTTCCCATAACGCGCTTAATGAGAGTTTTCTCAGCGCCCTGCGGGTATTTGGTTCTTGCAACAAATACTTCCATGTTTCCGATGTCAGCAACTTTTTTCTGCATTAATTCAATGGCATCCGGCTTATTGTCCTCGATAACGATGATACCCTTCTCGGCACCTGTTGTCTTAAGGACTGCTTTCAGGCCAAAAATAATGTCATCTGCATACTCAAGGAGTACTCTGTGGTCTGCTGTTAACAGAGGCTCACATTCACATCCGTTGAGAAGGATGGTATCTACCGGTTTTGCAGGTTTAAGTTTGACACAGGTCGGGAAACCTGCACCGCCCATACCAACGATTCCGGCTTCACGAATGATATCAATGATCTCATCCGGAGTAAGATTGTCAAGATCACCATGTGGCTGTACGGATTCGTGCAGAGTATTTTTTCCATCCGATTCAATGACAACAGCCATCACTTCGCTTCCGCGTGTGCCATGCATACGCGGTTCAACAGCAACTACGGTTCCGCTTACGCTGGAATGTACCGGAGCACTGATAAATCCGGCAGCTTCACCGATCTTCTGACCAACTTTTACAGTGTCACCAACCTGAACGATCGGATTGGCCGGTGCGCCCAGATGCTGTGACATGGAGATTACAACTGTCTTCGGATCCGGGAATTTCTTCAGAGCGATATGCTCACTGAATTCCTTACGTTCTGACGGATGAACACCGCCGTAATATCCGTCCAGTCTGTCTTCTCTGATGGACTTCACATAGTCGTTGATCACTTTGAAATTAACTTTGGAGAAATCACGAACCTGTACAGGCTGGTTTAAGAATTCTTCCAGACGTCCCTGTTTTGCAAGTCTCTGGTAAATCTTCTCCCATGCACAGTCTTTGTTCGGATCTACTTCGCATTTTCCATTCTTTGCTCCACCGCACTGCCCATTGACAAGACTCTTTGAACAGTCAACGATCGGACAGACACCTCCGGTAATGTTCAGATAACACTGCGCACATGCGTCACAGCTCTTCTTGGTAAGTGCCATGCCATGATGACCTCTGTAGTTAAGGGTGTTGCTTGCAGCAACTACCGGCTTACCTGCCAGATCCGCAACGGTCTGAATACCAAGGCCACAGGAAATTACTACTACATTCTCTGTACCTTCCGGAATCAGATCCTGTAATTTTCTTTCTGTGTGCATCTTATTGCATAAGAAATCAAATTTTGCACTGCCTGTAACCTTCTTTCCCTGATCTGCAGCGAATTTCAGGAATTCGTCACAATCCGGTTCGTCAACAGTTTCAAATTCTTTGAAACATTTGTTGCAGGCAATCACAAACAGGTTGTCCTTACCGTCAAGCACTGATGCAAGTTCATCACTGCTTTTCAGTTTGTACTTAGTATAGTTTTCCAATTGCTCACCTTCCTCACGATAAAATTTTATCCTTATGATATCTGTTCTTATCCGTTCCCTCCATCTCTGCACTCAAAAAAGGGCTAATAAAACCAGATAAATAAGTTCAATACATATACCTTATTAAATGTAACATAAAATGCACATTTTATCTAGTTTTATTAGCAAATTTTATAAATTTCTTCTATGATTTCATCCTAAAATTCTATGAAGTGCAGATATTTGTACTGTAAAAGATATGAAATCAGCAAATTGTATACAATATACCATATTCTATAGCAACTATGACGATTCAGCACCTTCACACAGTTACGCTCTCAAACTCAAATCTTTAGAAATCGCCTTCGGTGATGGAATAATTACTCTCCATACAAGTAAATACTAATGCAGGCTTCAAAAAGATATGATATAATTAAAGAAAATATTTGCAATATCCCCCAACCACTCATTTATCAGAAAGGAGCGTATTTACATGAAAAAGAAAATCCGGCAAATCCTGTTAACGTTACTGTTGTTTGTATTCTCAATACTAATCATATCAATCCCGACTCAGGCTGCCAAACCTGCAGCTACAACCGTTAAATCCAAAACTTCCTATGCCAATTCCAAAGAATCCATGACTGTAAGAGGACTGGATGCAAAGAAAAAAGCAGTCTGGAAATACGTTACAAAGAAATATACTGCTACAGAGCTTCCAAGAACAAAATGTATTGTCCGCAAGGATAAGGTTTATGTTTTTGAAAGTTCAAAAATTGTCGTACTTCGAAAAAAAGACGGAAAACAGTTATGGACTGCCAAAAAAGTCAGTGCTGCAGGACACCTTTGCAAATTTGACAAAAATGACAATCTATATGTAACCGGATACTACGATAACTATGTTTACAAAGTATCCACAAAAGGAAAGATTCTCTGGAAAACAAACATATCCAAAGCCAATAATTACTGGCCATATAAAATAACCATTTCCGGTAATCAGATGACCATCCTATACGAAATGAATAATAATGATGATTCGTCAGAAAAAACTCATAAAATAGTTTTTAATATAAAAAATGGTAAAATACTGAAGTATTCCTAAATTACAACTCATAAAAATAGCGGCAACACTGCCGCTATTTTTGATTGAGCACATCTGTTTCTTTTATTTTCTTTTTTATGAACACTCCTGATAATCCTCTCTCACAGTACTTGTATCATGAGTTAAGACGCTGTCCGCAATATTCACAATTGCTCAGACGTCCTTTTATTACCTGATTCTTTGCACCGCAGCTGGTACAGGTAACTGTAATATAAATCTTTTCATTTACACGTCTGTTTGGTGCAGTAATCATAATATAATTTCCTTCTCTGTCTATCTGGATATTCCGGATATATCCCCTGGCAATAAATTTTTCCAGTTTTTTTACTGCGCCTTTTCCCAGTTCCTGCTCAAGTTTCTCAAATGAGACCGTATTCTGGGCATAAGATTCAAACCAGCAAGCAATTTCCCTGGCTTTTTTCTTCCGTAATGCTTTCTGAACTTCCCTGAAAGTCGGATATAAAAATAACAGACAGAGCAGGATCTCTGTTGCTGCCATTCCCCAGCGTCCTTCACCAATATACTTCTCCGATGCACCAATAGCTCCCAGGGATAAAAGTATGCAGAATCCACAAAGAACCCACTTCAGTTTTCCCAACACCCCTGTTTTTTTATTTTTTTCTGTCAAAAAATCATTCATGTCTGTTTCCTCTTTCTCTGATTAATCAAAATTCTATAATATATTGGTGAAGCTTCTGTCAGCCTGCCCCCAGCAGAAGCCATGCATCACCTGACGGATCATAATAATAAACCACATTGTCTCCTACTGCATAATAATGTTCTTTTGTAAAATGATCCTCATGATCCGTTCCCAGAACAAATACCGGACAATTTCTTCCTTCAATGTACTCCTCAGTGCCTGTATACCACAGAGACATCCCAAGACCAAGGTAATAGCTGACTTCATCTGTCTCAGAAAGCTGTTCTCTGGCAATCTTTATATTCAATGCTGAACCATACTCCGGATTACACTCTGGATCGTACTCTGACTCATACACCGGATTATATTCCGGATCATACTCATCCCAATTATAATATATGGAGAAATCATAGCAGTGGGTTTCTGCTGCAAGATGTCCATCCTTTAACGACACCATAGGATGGTATTGTACACTCATATTCTGCTTCTGTACAGAAACCATCACATTGGAATGAATCTCACTCACATTGCAGCGCAGGATAATGATTTCATTCTCCTGCCCCCTATAGTATGGAGAGTTCAGATCATCCAGATATTCCCCTTCTTCCGTAGGCTGAGCCGGATAAACGCTGACCCTGCAATCATCCCCCGGGACAATGGCATAAATTTCATATCCCCCTGCATCAACCACTGTTCCATCCTGTAAAAAAGGATACGCAGCTGCTACCTCTCCCTGTCTGGTATATTCAAGTATCTCTGCTGCATCTGCACCTTCATAGGTATATCCCAGAAATGCCATTCCGGCCTGACATTCATTTTCCCTGATAATATCCTGCAGAATTGCCAGATTCTCATCTGCCCCAGGTGCTCTGGCAAATACTTCTCTCATACCTCCGCCATGAATACCAACAGAAAACAGTACCGCACAAACACATACAGCAACCGAATATTTTTTCATACTCTCATCTCCCTTCTTGTCAAACAGATATTTACACTCCACTTCGCTTTCTGCTCATAACAGAATAACTTCGCAGTTTATCAGCTTGCTATTTTAACGTAGTTACGATTAGCTTACTTTCCAGTGCAGCCGCTATCAGATCTTCTTTACAGCTGTATCCTGCCCTGGCGATCATTTCCTGAAAATTCCATCTTACCCCGGAGGTAGAGCATTTCATTTCCCGCGCAATCTCTGAATATGACATTCCACGGATATACAGGCGAAGCATCTCAAGCTGCCTGGGACTGATATCACCGCTTGTGATCCAGTTAAGCTCCACCTTCGGTGTCACATCCGGAAATACATGCTCACCATTTAAGGTTCTGTGGATCACACTTCGTATTTCCTCTTCCCCGTGATCCTTATACCAGAGACTGTCTGCACATCCACACTTTGCCCTCTCCAGTACCTTGGGATCGATCAGGGAAGTAACGATCAATACCTTTGTATAGGGATACTTCTCCCTGATTTCTTTTCCGGCACTGAGTCCATCATGATTATGAAACGTCTGCACATCCATGATCACAAGATCAATTGCCGAATAATCACAGATTTTTACAGCTTCACGTGCATCCGAAACCGTCTGGACATGTCGGAATTCCGGCTCCTGCATAATAATATATTCAAAATACTTCTGCATGATCTTCTGATCTTCTACTATCAGTATCCGTACCATCGAATCCCATCCTTTCTGTCAGTGGCATTTTCAATATCAGACAAAACTCAGGGGAAAAAGAAACCTGCATCCTGCATTTTCCTGATTCAGCTGCCTTTCTCAGTGCAGATAAACCACCGCCTTCTTCCGCATTTTTGTCAGGCACCTCTCCATCATTGGTAATCTGAACAGTATATTCATCTGCATTTTTGTCTATCTTCACCCAAACAGTACTGCCATGGGCATGTCTGGCACAGTTTGTCACACATTCACGGATTGCCCTGTCTATCAGCAGCCTGTAAGATGGATGCATGGGAAAGTTCCCACTGATCTGAACTGAAATTCCAAGCTCTTCTGCATGTCTGATCGTATCCTTATATACTTCTTCCATACTCTCAACAGCAGAACCGGTAAGAATATAAACCAGATGTTTCAATACAGACAACTGTTTATCCATTTTATCCGGATCTTCTTTCCTTTCCAATATTCTGCGTATTGACAGAAGGCTTCGTCCAAAATTGTCATGAACCTGCATTTTCATGACAAGCGTCTCCTGCTCTCTGATTTTATCTCCGATTTTTTCGTACATTTCCTCCAGCTTATGATTCAGGATTTCCAGCTTTTCATTGTTTGCCCTGATTTTTTCACCATTGTAATAAATTTGTGATACATTAACTGCCACTGTCTGCAGATATCCTGCACAATCCGGCTCCTGCAGACTATATTCCTGAAACATCCAGACGGAACCATCAGGAAAATAAAACACATTACTGTCTTTGCTCAATCTGCAAAGACCTTCCGATTCAGGTTCCCCACTCATTGCTTTCCTTAATGCGTCATAATCCTGCAGATAAGAACCTGTCATGATTCTGCTCAGCTCCTGCATCTTGGTATTACACAAAACAATCCTTCCAAAAGGATCCGAAAAACAAACTCCACAGGGAACGTCATTCACAGCCTCATTCACAGACCAGTAAGACAGGGAATAATGATATCTGCGTCTCTCTCTCCAGATTGCTCTGCAAAGATAAAGCACCAATCCCATAACTACTGCCATTAAAACACTGACCGGATAACCCTGAAGCATTGGCTGATAGGAACTTTCTCCCAGGCAATATCTGTGATCATTCATCAGAACGCCCATGAACATAAAAGAAACAGCAAAGACAGCCACTGCCGTTACAATTTTCTTTTTCCCGGAAAAGCAGGTGATTCTTACCAGCAGGAGGATTAATTCCAGAATCATGCAGATTTCAAGAAGAATCATCAGAACATTCTGTATTGCCATACTGCATTCCACAAAACTGATCATCTTCCGCCTCTCTTTCTGAAGACGATACATTTGATAAACCATTCGTTTTCATCTTCCTGCTGCACTTTTAATTCCGGCCTTTCCGACATGAATCCACGCAGATCCGCCTCTGATACAATATGAACTGAAATCCGCAGAGCATCATCAATCTGCGACACACGGTAAAAAACAGACTGCATGATATCAAGCAATCGTTCCACAAGCCATTCAAAGGTGTCATAGCATTTTAGTATATCATCTGCATTCATCTGCACATCCACATTTTCCACGTAGTAAGCAGCCCGGATCCTGCATAATTTTAAGCTGTCACAGGATTCCGCCAGGCTTTGTCTGAGATCTTCCATTGTAAGCAGATTTCCATCTGATGCATATTGTGTCAGCACCAGATTCTTTCTCCGCTTCAAATACGTACCAACAACTACAATTTTACCGAGAATCCGATCATATTGTTCCCTTGATTCTGTCCGTTCCAGCTCCTCCATAAACTGTGACAGCAATTCCAGCTGACCTGCTGTCTGATTCTGTATCATATTTAACAGACGGTTCTGTTCTTCTGTCTTTCTCCGCTCAGCCTCTTTCTGATAAGCTTTCTGTAACAAACGATTTCTGGCAGTCAGTTCCTCCTGCTGTTCCCGAATATCCTGATACTGATCCAGCAGTACCGAAATATCCTCTGACCAAAACAAATGTCCTCCCCTTATAGGAATATGGTTGATCCGGATTCCCTGTTCCTGTACTGATGATCTGTCTATTATGATTTTACGCAGTTCAGACGACAGCTCTGGGAAATCGCCGGAATGATAATAGCGCTGAAAAGAATGATCTGTAATCTCTGCATCCAGTCCTCCGGAAGTCTGGAATAATTCAAAATATCGATTATTGGTCTGTATCAATCCACATAATATACAACCCTGAAAAATTGCTGCCATTAAAAGGCAGCACACTGCCGTCATATCCCCTGCAATGATTTTGATGAAAGGCAGGCGGAGTATATTTCCGATATTCCATCCCAGAAGTAATATTCCCGGAATCACTGGCAGCCAGAACTGTTTCTTTCCCGGAATTCTGCTTTTTCTGATCAGAATGATTTCCATCCCTGTCAGACAGATCAAGATCCATCCCTGAATCACCATAAAAATAATACCATAACTGTAATCTTTATCCGAAAATGGAGGCTGTTTGGAAAAACGAAATACCAGCTGATGCAAATCATTTGTAAAAACACTTACGATCAATATCGCTGCCACGGTCAATAAAATTATAACCTTTCTGACCGTTTTCTCTTCCTCCTTTTCGCCCAAAAACATTGCTGCTGCCAAACCCAGAACCGGAATCAGAATCATGGGAATATAATATAGATACCAGCAGATATGTTCTCCAAGAGGATCATGAAAAATATGAAATTTTACTGTCCGCACAAAGAACCAGAATACCATCAGACAGCCAATTGCAGTCAGGCATCTGCGCGTTTTTTTATGTACTACATGTCTTCTCAGATAAATCACCCAGGCACAGTACATTCCCAGATAAATACAGCTACGACACTGATCTGCCAGATTTCTCATAAAAACATTTTCCGTTCTCACCTGCCTGCAGAAATAAGCCAGCAACACACTTATCAGAATCACTCCATATGACAGAGTCCTCTTTTTACTGTATGTCATGAAAGTTCCTCTCTTACCGGAGCGGGTTTGAAAAATGCTTTACGCAAGATGTGCGTCACAATTTGCAGGAATGATTTTTCAAATACGCTCTAATCCATTTTTGTAATAATTATACTATAAAGCACCATTTTATCATATAGTTTTTAGAGAAATCATCTATTTTCAGAGCTTTTTATCACAAACAGAGTGAACAATTATGTCCACTCTGTTTAATCATTACTTAAAACGGTCTTGGCTGACCACAGTATTCACAAAACTTTCCGGTATTCTCTGCACCACACTGGCATTTCCACGAACTGTTATTCTGTTGCATTCCTCCGGTCATGTTCGTTTCTGACATTCCCGTCTGCTGCATTCCTCCGTTCATGTTCATTCCGGACATTCCGGGCTGCATTCCTCCGTTCATGTTCATTCCCGGCATCCCAGACTGCATCCCTCCGTTCATATTCATTCCGGGCATCCCGGGCTGCATTCCCACATTCATGTTCATCCCGGGCATCCCAGACTGCATCCCTCCGTTCATGTTCATCCCGGTCATTCCAGGCTGCATTCCCGCATTCATGTTCATTCCTGACATCCCGGGCTGCATTCCCGCATTCATATTCATCCCGGGCATCCCAGACTGCATCCCTCCGTTCATGTTCATTCCCGGCATTCCGGACTGCATTCCTCCATTCATGTTCATTCCGGGCATCCCAGACTGCATTCCTCCATTCATGTTCAATCCTGACATTCCGGACTGCATCCCGACTGCATTTGGTGTCAGTGCCGCAATAATCTGATAAGCAGTCTGCTCCACTTCCATCAATTCCCTTCTGTTATCACTGCTTATAGAGAAAGTATTCAAGCGAAAATCCATATCATCAAACCACTGGGTTCTCACTTTAATACGCATAGTATAATCAAATTCATATTTATATACCGGTGGCTGATAACTTACAGTTTCTCCATCCTTTGTATATGTTTCCTCTTGCTGCTGTTGGTCTACATCAACCCTGCACTGTACAATGGCTGATAAAGGAACTATGTCCGGGTTTTCATTGACATCCAGTTTCCGCGCAACAGTAAAATTCCCCTTATTATCATCAATAAAAACATTGTAATTTCTGGTATTGATCTGACGGGTTATACAAAAGTCCATTACCGCTTTTTTGTTTTTTTCACGATATTCCAGCTGGCGTTTGATATCCTCTACCGTACTATGCCGCCGCTCCTCAAACCATGGTGATAATTTTTTCGCACAATCCTTACACAGATTTCCGTCATCCAGTTTTCGATTTCCCAATAACCCAATTTTCTCTCCGCAGATGTCACAGATTTTCTTATCAAATAATCCCATACCCTATCCTCCTTTTTTATCTGAAAACCCATACTGCCTCACCGGAATGGTGCGGCAGTATTTTACCTTATTCTGTAACAATTATTTTTTCAAAATATGTCTTTACGGAAAAATCAACTTCACCTGTTTCAGAATCATCTGCTTCTTCGCCGTCATCAGATTCCTCTGCATCATCTTCTGCTATCAAACACAGTTTTCCATCATCCAGTAAATTGAACTTCATATTATCAAGACTGAAAAACATAGTTCCTGCCTCATCCTCTGTTACAGCCTTTAATACCAGTGCGTTTCCTTCCACGTCGCCCTGAAGTTCTACTTTTGTCTCTTCTCCGCTCTCTATTAAGATAATTTCAGCCTTTCCGTCTTCCACAGACATACTCATTTCAAATCCTGTAAAGTCAGCATTAACCGGCATCTGCATTCCAAATGCTTCCATCAGAGTACAGCTCCATTCTCCTTCAAAATCCTTCATAGTTGGATTTTCTACCGGTTTGCCCGGTACATAAGGCTCATACTCTTCCTTTTCCTGACTCAGGATCATTGTCGTTCCATCTGCTGTTAAGGTTATCTTACCGTCCTTGTACTCGCATTCCCCTGTCTGATCATTATGAGTCATCAAAATTTTATCATTTTCTATTTTCCACTCTGATTCATCTACTTCAGGCTCTTCCCCATAAACAGAACTTGTTGTTTCCATTTTACCGTCTTCTTTAATGTCCACGGTCACTTCCATTCCCATTGCCCCCGGATGAAAGGATGCACCTTCGCCCATAGAAAGCTCATTTACATACCAGGTTCCAATAACATCCTTTTCTTCAAGGGCATAAACACTTACGCTCATAAAGCCTGCCATTAAGACTCCTACTGTTCCTGCCATCCACAACCTCATTTTTTTACTCATACAAACATCTCCTTTCTTTTTTTAATGTACTGCTCGGACTCTTTTTTACTTAATTTTGTGAGAAGATTTTTTGTTTATCTACATTATACGTGAACGCTCAGATATTTACACTAGCACTTCTGACAGTATGCATGTAATTTTTTGGATAAATTAAAACCTGCTGAAAAGTTTTTAACTCTTCTCAGCAGGTTCATTAAAATACTTTCTGTTTTGGCGCATTCTCTCCAGATTTTCCAGAATTATATCTACACTGATTGGTTTGGCAATATGAGCGTTCATACCCGCTTTGATTGCCTTTTTACGGTCTTCTTCAAAAGCATTGGCAGTCATCGCAATTTTTGAATAGGACCTGCTGATTGCGGGAATACTTTTTTATTTCCAGTCAGAAGCAAGGCATACAGGTACCGGATCCTGAATTTCCATTCTGTCAGGTTCTACCAGGCAGTCATAAGCCAGAATATGCACTCCTGCCCTTTCCGCTTCCTGTAATGTTTCTCCAAATTCCCGATGAGTCTCCCAGTTGGGCTCAAACCTGTCAACTCCCTTCATCTGGATTACCAGAAGCAGATAAGCTTCGTATCCTTCCTGCATACAATGGATCAGCTCTTTCAGATGCTTCACACCTCTTTCTGTAGGTGCATCAGGAAATCGTGCTATATTGTCAGATTCCAGAGTGACACCTTTCACTTCTATAAAAGCCTTACGTTTCTCTGAACAGACGTAAAGATCAAATCTGGAATTTCCATAGGTCTTCTCCGGCGTTACCTGAACCTTTTCCGGAAAAAGATGTCCTGCCTTTACCCACTCCAGTGCTGCTTTATTGGGAATCTGAGAATCCATATTGATCAGGCCCCTGCCCTTTTTATTTACGCAGATCAGATCATAGGCTGTCTTTCTCGCCGGATTGCTGCTCTTTTCCAGAAAAACCTGTGTACCCGGGACCAGAAGCTCCCTGCACCTGCCTGTATTCTTTACATGAACCGTTTCCACCTGCCCATTGATCTCCACATGTGCAATAAACCGATTAGGACGATCTATGAAACGGCCTTCTGTGATATGTTCGTACTTCATTTTTTCTGCTCCTCTTTGCGCATTGTATACATACCATAGCATGTTTTCCTCATACCTACAACATTTTCATTTTGGAAAACTATTCTCCAAACAAAGTGCCCCCCATCCTACCTCTTCATTGGGATACTCCTCGTACCCCGGCAATGGTCTGGCGCCTTTTCGGAGATAGGCTTTTACTTTTTCCCCATAGAGGTAGGGATCGTTTCCATTTACAATCCCCCATTGCATTAACAATGCTGCGGATCCGCTGACAAATGGTGTTGCAAAGGAAGTCCCTGTTACTATTCTGTAACCACCACCGGGTACGGGAGCAACTATGTTTACTCCCGGTGCCACCAGATCAGGTTTCAGATATGGCAGCATTCTGCTGCCCCTTCCAGAAAAATCCGCATAAGAGTCAACCAGCGAATCATATGCTCCAACTGCAATAACCCGCCGGGCTGTGGCAGGTATGGTCAAAGTTCCATATGCCCTTGGTTCATAAAACCCAGTCCCTCTGTTCAGAGTATTTCCACCCGGCAGCCACAGGTAATATTCCCCTCCTCTGACCTTTTTTCCACTTAGGATGATTTTCCAGTCTCCACTGTCCACATAAGTTTTCCCAGGAAGGAAATCTATGTAGATTTCCTGTGTCAGATGATAGGGTCCAGGTTTGCCATAATAGATTAAAAGATCTGTATTTCCCAGTCTGTACCTCTGAGGACCAAGCTTTTCGTCTAAGGGGCCGATCCGGTTTCCGGATGGATTTTCAATATAAATACTCATCTCATCCTCATAAGATTTCCATAACTGCACATTTAATGTTGGTTCCCTGCTGCTCACAGATAATTCTATCTGTCTGGTCTGTCCCTGTTTCAGGGTTCCTCCCTCATGCAGAGGCTGATTGCCGTTGTTCCCTGTACCTGTACAGATAGCTAGACGTCCTGTGGAAGAAACCATATCTATATATGTTTCAAGGAGGGAATCTCCTTTGTGTGAGCCATAATTATTTCCAAAACTGAGATTGATCACCATTGGTCTTTCCATAGCCAGCGCCTGCCTCACCAGATAATCAATCCCCTGTATCAGTTCCGTAGTTCTGGGAAAGGAGTTCTCTCTGGGAATTCCCATTTTCACAACCAACAGATCACTTTCACAGGCAACTCCCTGATTCACCCCATCTGACGCCCTTCCATTTCCTGCTGCAACCCCCAGCACGGAAGTTCCATGTCCACTGTAATCTGAAGATGGAACAAGACGCCTGCCCTGGTTTTCTCCAAGTGCAAGCGCCTCATCGATCTGCTCTTTCGTATATTCAGTTCCTGTCACATATCCCTGAGGTGGATTTCCCTGTATGCTCTGATCCCATAAACGTAAAATTCTGCTGCTCCCATCTGCATTTCGGAAATCAGGGTGAAAATAATCCACTCCTGAATCCACAACTCCTGTCAGGATTCCTTTTCCCGTCAGTCCATTCCTGCCGGTCTGCACTGTGCGGATGCAACTCGCTCCCTTCGCCTGAAACAATTCAAAATACAGGCGTTTGGGTTTCTCCATAAATTCCACCTGCGCTCTGTGGGAATACTTATCAATCTCACTGTCCGGCAAAGTTACCACTGCATAGCCGCCTAACAATGGCACTACCTGAATTCCATTTCCAGCCAGACCACTTTCCGGTCCGCTGTACTTTATGATCACATCCCATAGCCTGGTTGCAGGATCATATCCTATGTTAAGATTTCCTGACTTTCTACGCTCCTGTGGGGTTGCATCCATTGCGAGATTTAAAAGGTTATCTATTTTCTGGTCTGGCATTTTAATCTCATTTCCAGATATTCACTTAGTCTATTATATACAAAAGTTCTGCATATGGACTCTTATTATAACAATTTTAGGAACGGATAGTTCATTTCATGCTTTTCCAGCCAGAGCCACTTTCCAACTGCTTTTAAGAAACAATTTTGAATGACTCCCAACGAGTACAGACGCAAGCGGTCATAAAAACAATTGATTTTATCATTCATGAAGCTTATAATCAACAAAAGAAACGCCGTATATATCAGAGAAAAGCAACAGCTACATAAAGGAGATACTTAAACATGAATGAGGAAAAAATAACAACATCCGCCAACAAAAAACTGAGTCCCGAGGAAATCAAACGGGTAAAAGGTCTTGGATGTCTTCAGGACAAACGATATGATGACATCTTTAATATTCGGGTCATCACAGGAAATGGTCATATTACCACAGATGAACATCGTGCCATTGCGGACGCTGCAGATAAATTCGGAAATGGTCAGATTACTATGACAACCCGCCTGAGTATGGAAATCCAGGGAGTTCCTTATGATAATATTGAGAAAACAATCGCCTTCCTTGGAGAGCATGGCCTGATGACAGGCGGAACCGGAGCTAAAGTGCGTCCTGTTGTCTCATGCAAGGGAACAACCTGCCAGTATGGTCTGATTGACACCTTTTCACTCAGCCAAAAGATCCATGAGCGTTTTTATGTAGGCTATCACGATGTGATACTCCCGCACAAATTCAAGATCGCAGTTGGCGGATGTCCAAATAACTGTGTAAAACCTAATCTGAATGATATGGGAATTATCGGCCAGAGAATCCCAAAACCGGATGCAGAGAAATGCCGGGGATGTAAGAAATGTCAGATTGAAAAAAGCTGCCCTGTCCACGTTCCGAAATTAGTTGACGGTAAACTTTACATTGATCCTGAAGAATGTATCCATTGCGGACGATGCAAAGGAAAATGTCCTTTCGGCGCAGTACCGGAATATCAGAATGGTTATAAGATCTATATCGGAGGCCGCTGGGGTAAGCGAATCTCACACGGTCAGGCTCTTACCAGAATTTTCACAGAGGAAGAAGAAGTAATGGCAGTCATAGAAAAAGCAATCCTTCTCTTCAAAAATGAAGGAATCGCAGGAGAACGATTTGCAGATACTGTGAAACGTCTCGGATTTGAGTATGTGAATGAGAAATTGATTGGCTGACTATCGACAGATGATTGAAAATTCCGCTAACTACGACAAACGAATTCAAGCAAAATATATCACAAAGTCAAGCCAATGTTCTCAACTGAAACAGGGGACTTACTTGATTCGATTAAAAAAGACACTTAGGGATGAGGTGACTCTCCCAAAGTGTCTTTTTTCGGATTTTTATTTTTATGTAAGAATATCAACCGCTATCCTTCTTAAATTATGCAGTCTGTTTTTCATCATTTTTTTCAAAAAGCTTCTTCACTCCCTGGATTGCTACCAGCACACCAAGGATCAGCAGTAACACTGCAAAGATAAGCTGTAAGGTATTTCCAAGATCAAGGCCTGTGGTAAATAATGCTTTTGTAAGCTTACTGATGGTCATACCCAGTGCAGTAAAGGTAACTGCCATCATAAATACCATAGGAATCCAGAGCATGCAGCCCTGGCGTTTTGTTTTCTTAAGAAATACTGCGCAGGCTACAAGGGCAAGTACAGATAACAGCTGATTGGCAGAACCAAACAGTGGCCAGATTTCTGCATATCCTACCTTTGTAAGCAGATAGGCAAGTACCAGTGTAATGATCGTCGCAAAATATTTATTGGTTACTACTTTTAAGAACGGGCTCATATTTTCCTCGTCTGTATCAGAATCAAGGAAAAATTCCTGGAATGACAGACGTCCTACTCTGGCCACTGAGTCAAGAGAAGTCAGCGCAAAAGCTGATACAGCCAGATTGATCAGTGTAAATACAAGTGAATGTGGCAAACCGATTACAGAAAGGAAGTTTGCAATAGCACCTGCAAATATCTGCGGCTGAGTGGTAAGTCCCTGTGCTGCTGCCTCACCATCTGCAAAGGATGCAACAGCAATCAGTGCAATAATTGCCAGCATACTTTCCATAAGCATTGCACCAAAGGAAACCGGAAGCATGTTCTTTTCATTTTTGATCTGTTTTGATGCAGTGCCGGAGGATACCAGTGAATGGAAGCCTGAAACTGCACCGCAGGCAATTGTCACGAAAAGAATAGGGAACATATACTGTCCGTCCACATTAAAGCTTGTAAATGCCTTAAGATTACAGGATGGGTTGGCTGCAAATACACCGATAACCGCACCAACGATCATAAAGATCAGCAGATAACTGTTCAGATAATCACGGGGCTGGAGCAATGCCCATACAGGGGCTACACTGGCTACCAGAATATATGCAAAGATAATAATATGCCAGGTTCCAAGACTTACATATACCGGGAATTTAAGTCCCAGCGCAATTGCGAGCACCAATAATAAAATAGCCACTGCAGTATTGATCCATTTATTAAACTTGGAATATTTAAGGAAAAATCCCAGTCCCACTGCCTCGATGATAAATAACATGGAAGTTGTTGCAACTGCTCCGTTTGCTGCTACCTTGGTAACGGTTCCTGCGTTATCTGTCACAAATCCGTTAAAGGTTCCTGCCACAACATCTGCAAATGCTGCAACAACCAGAATACAGAACAGCCAGCAGAATAAAAGAAATAATTTCTTTCCCAGTTTTCCGATATAGGCTTCAATGATATATCCGATTGTACGGCCTTTGTTCTTTACAGAGGCATACATAGATGCAAAATCCTGAACTGCTCCAAAAAATACACCACCGATCAGGATCCAGAGCATAACCGGAAGCCAGCCGAAAATTGCTGCCTGGATCGGTCCGTTGATAGGACCTGCACCTGCTATAGATGCAAACTGATGACCAAATACCACATTGGTATCAGCCGGTACATAATCCACTCCATCCTCCATCTCATATGCCGGTGTTTTTGCTTTTGGGTCAATGCCCCATTTGTTCTGAAGATAACGGCCATACAGAAGATATGCTCCACCCAGCACTACAATGGCTATTATCATCATTACTATTCCACTCATAATGTCTTCCCTCTTCTTTCTTTTATATTTATATATAAAAAAACGCCCCTGCTATCCAATTTCCAATTGGATAACAAAGGCGGAATATTCCGTGGTACCACTTTGTATTATTATACCTGTCACCAGATACAATCTCTTAACACTGTCTAAGCCAAACAGCTTCTCCTGTAACGTGAAGACCACGTCCCGGCTTACTATAGATTTCAGCGGGATGCTCCCGGGTGATATCACAAACTACCATCTGCCGCATCTCACCTGCCTGCGACTCTCTGTAATCCGGTTCCTTCTGTGACCTGTCCTGTTCTATGCATTTCTCTTTTTTATTTATCTAAAGTTTTACTCTTTTTTTTATAAAATATCAAGAGATAATTTATATATATTTTACAATTATAGATAGGTGTTTTTATGCAATATGTATGATTATCAAGCAGATATTCGCAATCCGCTTCGCACGCATACGGTCATTTTATATCGTTATCTGTTACCTATAGCAATCCTCGTAAATAATGCATTTAAGACAGTTCAGCAGAGTGCGAAAGACAAAGAAGATATCTGCAGGCGTGCTGACGCACGGCAAAGATATCCGACGCAGGATTTCACACTCTGATGGGCTGGATTAAGATGCATTATTTTAGAGGATTGCTATAAAACCATTTTCAAATGCATTCATTTGTATAATATACGTAATTGTTTTTCTGTCTTGTACTTTCTCCGTCCTCTGCATATAACAGAGAAAGAAAATTTTACAGAGATTTTTCATTAGCGAGCATGTGTATTTTACAAACTGTTTCTATAATAGTAATCAAAGAATTGAAAGAGAAAAGAGGAATCATTATGTATCAGACATTATGGAATTCTATTAATAAACAGGTAAAAAACTCACATGCTTACGCAGCTTTTCTGGCTGTTTCACTTATGGGCTGGACAACGATCGGTCTTCTGGCAGGATTTTTGATCTGCATGATCGGCGGTATGTCCTTCGTTACAAAGGTAACTGTTGTCCTTTGCAGTGGCGGGTATACAGGATTGATCTTTGGTTTCTTTGGCGGTATTTTATATCTGTACAGATCAGAACCCCGCCATTTGGCTGCTGCCACCCCTTCACAGGTATTTCCACAACAGTTACAAAAAGATGGTGAACCGGACTGAATTCACCATCTTTTTTCTTTATCTTCTGTTATTAATAACCTCTCTCGCCATATCTGCAAGTTCACCGGCAGATAATTTTCCATCTATTTGCAGCAAATCATACTGGATGCCATCTTTATTCCAGTTAACGCTTTGAACCTGACTGACTTCAATCTGAGAAGCGCTGTCATCGTAACTGAATACAACTTTTCCACTGGCCTGGTCTTTTTTATCCTGTTCTGTCAATTCGTAATCATCCGATACTACTTTATTTATATAATGTACATAATACAGATTTGTTCCATTTATAGTGGCAATAATATCACCTGCCGGTGTAAGCTTTGAATTGAACTTCTGCTGTTCAAACGATACAACATCTCCATTCTTCTGATAATCAAAGGACACGGATTTAAACTTCTCAATTACATTTGCATTGTCGTCCTTAAAACTGTTTTTTACAATATTGCCATCCTTGAAGCAGTACCCGTTCTCAAAGGTATCAATCAATACCGGTCTATACCCAATATTCTTTGTAACCTGTTCTGCCGTTGGAAGAGATGTATAATCAGCACGTGATGCAGATGAACCTGTCCACATTGAAATCTTCCCTGTTGCCGCCACAGCAGTAGCTCCAATTGTAAGTGTTGCAGCTATCAACAAAGGTAATATTTTCTTTTTTGATCTCATAGTCGTTTGCTTCCTTTCTGTATCTGCGAAGTCAAGTTTTGCATAAACTCTCTGTCTGATATTCTCTGTATCAATATCAAGAGCATTGCAGGAAGTATCTGCCTGTTTTTGTATTCCCAATTCTTTAAGCAAATTTTTTCTTCTCATAATCTTTCCTCCGCATTCGATAACATTTTTCTGAGTTTTCTTTTTCCTCTTGAAAGTCTGGTCTTAACTGTAGAAATATTAAGTCCCATTGCTTTTGAAATGTCCTTGATTTTTTCATCAAATTTATACCGTCTTACAAAAATCTCGCTGTCAGGTTCGCCAAGACTCATAACTGTTTCCCATACATAATTGTTATGAAAATTCTCTTCAATGAAATTTTTGCCATCTGACAGTTCAATATCCTCAAGAAATGTATAATCCGTTTTTCTGTTTATCCGTTTCAGAGCAAAATTCCGGGCAACGGCAGCAAGATATGACCGTAATGTACCTTTCTGTAAATCTATTCTCCCGGCATTCTTCCAGAGTACAATAAACACATCTGCCACAATTTCTTCAATATCCTCTTTCGGCAGTGAATTGCCGGCCATATGATACAAAACAGTGCTCAAATACGGTGTATAAATTTGGATTGCTTCATCTATTGAATTTTTTTCTCTGTTCCTGAGACGCTGCAAAAGCTCTGCTTCATCTGTCATATCAACCCAACTTTCTTTTTAATACTTTCAAAAATTAAAAGCTTTTAACCTTTACATTCTTATATATCCTGCCAGGGAACAAAAAGTTTCATTTCTTATAAAAAAAAGTATACAGAACTTGTGTTAAAATCTGTACACTCTCAATGAACTGTTCCTTTTGCATTTTATCTTCTACCCATCCATTTACCTCTGATACCTGATAAAAATAAAACCTCCAAACTGAGTAATCTTATCTTACATCAGTTTGAAGGTTTGCACGAGAATTCCTTGCTCAATCAAAACAAATCGTTTTCTAAAGTTTAGTTAAAATCCCAGAATCCAGTCCCTGTTTCAGGATCATATTTGCGGTGGATAGTTCCGCCTGTTACCGGACGAAGTTCGATTTCTGCAGTATACAGTACAGTAATTGATTTCATATGACCTGCTGCCATGCAATGTCGTTCACCATCTTTATAAGAGAATACTGCATGAGTATGATGGTAACAGATATTATTTTCACCTGTGACCACGTTGCCGTTTAAAGATACCAACTCAAGCATTCCGGAAATACGCTGTTCTTCGAAGCTGCCTGTCTCTGGGATAAAGGTCTGGATTTCTGCATCCTTACATCCTCCGATCCCGGAAAAAGTGGCTGATCTGATGTTTTCTTTTTTGCATATTTCGAGGATTGTACTGATGATCTCGTCATCACGATCCATTCTTATGTAATAGCATTCGCCGAATTTTCTGTAGTCCATTTTTTATCTCCATTTAAGTTATTGCTTTTGAATAAATATTGCTTAACAGAAATATTATATTCCTGTTCCCTGCAGATAACAATCCCAAAAAATCTCTGGCAGGGATTGCTATAGTAATGAATATTTATAGTGTATTATTATCTGTTTATCCAAGAGCTACATCCAGAATCATCATCAGAGAGAATCCTACCGCAAAGAAAAGGGTTCCGATGTTGGAGTGTTCTCCGGCAGACATTTCAGGTATAAGCTCTTCTACCACTACATAGAGCATAGCTCCGGCAGCGAAGCTTAAAAGATATGGAAGTGCCGGGACAATGAGGCCGGCAGCCAGGATTGTGAGGACTGCACCGACAGGTTCTACGATTCCGGACAGGACTCCTCCTGCAAAGGCTTTGGTTTTTCCCATTCCCTCAGAACGCAGGGGCATAGAAATAATGGCTCCCTCGGGAAAGTTTTGAATGGCAATCCCGATAGAAAGAGCCATGGCTCCCATTATAGTGATCTGGGCGTGACCTGTTAAATAGCCTGCGTATACGACTCCTACTGCCATTCCCTCCGGAATATTATGCAGAGTTACTGCAAGAACCAGCATGGTAGTTCTCTGAAGTTTGCTCTTCGGACCTTCTGCCTTGTTACTGTTCTGGTGAAGATGCGGGATCATGTGATCCAGCAAGAGCAAAAAAAGCACCCCTATCCAAAATCCCACTGCTGCCGGTACAAATGAAAGCTTCCCCAGTCCGGAAGACTGTTCAATTGCCGGGATCAGCAGACTCCATATGGAAGCTGCAACCATAACTCCTGCTGCAAAACCGGTAAGTGCCCTTTGAATCTGTTCATTCAGATTCTTCTTCATGAAAAATACGCAGGCGGCTCCTGCAGAAGTTCCAAGAAAAGGAATCAAAATTCCATAAAATACATTTATATCCATCAATTTATTCCTCCTGTTTTTATTTGTATGCAAATAAAAGAAATAGGTTCTTGTTATTTGTTTAGTTAGTTTATTCTAACTTTAATCAGTATATCAGATTTTTTGACAAATAAAAAGAGAATACAAAATTTTTTGCTATTTTGTATTCTCTGTATTTGTACAACAGAAATAAATATTCTCATGTAAACTGCATTTTGGATTAAATCCTGCGTGGCAGTAAGGGCAGCTGCCTTTTTTGTATTCCTGAAGTGTAAGTTTCCTGCCACAGTTTCCGCATAAAACAGGATAAACTTCTTCCGGTGTTGTTGCAACAAATGAATGGTCTTCCAGTTCATCGTGGCAGGAATAGCATGCGTAATATTTCCTGCATTTCGCACAAAGCAATGCAGCTATGTCAAGCTGTGTGTGATAGTGTGTACACCGTCCTGCTTTATCAAGTCCGATTCCGTGAATCTTTATGTTTTCCTGCTTTACCAGATTGTCTTCCGGCAGGCTATTCTTTAACCTGTTACTTTTATCAGTGGTTTCCTGCATTGTTGATTCCTTTTCTGATGGGAATTGCGATCAGTACTGCAAGAACTGTGATCACAATATCCTTTGGAATAAATGCTGTTAAGGAGTATACTGCGATTGCCGGGATGCTCATGGAGCCTCCCACAAAGTGCCACTGCAGACCACCGATTGTCTCAACGATCAGAAGTCCGATCAGTGCGAATACGATTGAGATTGCAAGATTCTTTGTCTTGTTCTCTGTTTTCGGACGGATTCCGCAGAGCCAGGTCATGATTGGCCATGCCCAGATGTATCCTCCTGTAACTCCTACGATGCTGCTGATTCCGCCTGAGAAGTTAGCAAAGATTGGAAGACCGATGGCTCCTAACAGAACGTAAACCAGTGTTGCTGTAGTTCCAAGC
Organism: Blautia sp. MSK18_10; assembly: GCF_020553185.1. Classification (NCBI taxonomy): domain Bacteria; kingdom Bacillati; phylum Bacillota; class Clostridia; order Lachnospirales; family Lachnospiraceae; genus Blautia; species Blautia sp. MSK18_10. The sequence goes on from NZ_JAJCGT010000001.1 coordinate 158,899, forward strand.
CTGGAACCAAGTACTGCGCCTACAAGTGCTACACCAAATACCTGAATGGTGATCGGTACACCGGTAGGCATTGGCAGTGAAATCTGTGATATTACTGCAAGAACTGCTGCAAACATACCAACCAGTACCATTTCTCTGGTTGTAAATTTTCTCTCTGCAGCAGGGCTTTTTGCATATGACTGACTCATAATAAGACTCTCCTCTTTCCCTGTTGATGATTGGTTTTGACTTTCTTTTTATATCATAGGCGCGGAGAATTGTCAACTTATTTATCTGAATTCAGTTTACATTTGTTTCCGATAAGTATCCGGCGATACATCTGTATAGCGTTTAAACACTCTGGAGAAATAAGTGCTATTTTCGAATCCAAGAAGTTCTGAGACTTCATAGACCATTTTTCCATCCTGAAGCATTTGTCTGGCCAGTTCTATTTTTCGGAGGTTTACATATTCTATGAAATTATAACCGATTTCTTTTTTGAACATGGTGCTGAGATAAGCTGAGGAAACTCCTGTTTCAGCAGCTGCATCTGACAGATGGATTGGTTCCGTGATATGCGCTTCTATATATTTTACTACTTTCTGCAGGATTTCAGATCTACTGCATTTGTAGGCAATCCAGAATTTTTCCATAAAAATATCATTAAATTTCAGAAACCATTTTTCTATTTCCCTGAGGCTTTCCATCATCATGATTTTCTGATAATGACAATTATCACCATCCAACTCTATTTCTTCCAGTGCGCCGTCCAATGACTGTGCAACCAGGGAATAAATTCCCAAAATATCCATAAAATTTCTTCTCAGCACATTGATACTGACATAAGGCTCCTGTCGGATCAGTCCGAAGATTCCATACAGCTCCTGTTCAACTTTTTCTCTGTCAAAACTTCGAATCTTCTCTTTTAGGGAATCCAGATATCCATGCATTCCTCGTGGACTATGACCTTCTGTTTCAATCTTCTTCTGAAAAAACACCAGTTTCTCTTCTTTATCATAATAACTGAAAAGCTGTATCTGCTCGGCCATCGCAGCAGCCCGAACAAGATCCGCAGTTTTTTCCATGCAACCTTCAAAGATTCCCATGTACAGTTCTCTGCCTGTTTTCCGCTCTGCCCTTTTCTTTAATTCCATATAAACAGATCTTTCCGGTTTTTCTTTCAGCAGGAAATATCCATACTGATTTCCCTTCTGAATCTGCAGACCTTCCCTGAGTTCGGTTTCTGCCCATTTATGGATCATTTCCATAACCCCGGACAACTCTTCTGTATCTTTCGCCAGTATACAGATTAATGTCTGATAATTACAGGTACCTGCAAAAATATCTCTGCTGTCTCTCATAATCTCTTCATAACGGATCTCACGTATTCCCTGCATATGCACCTTATTTCTTTCTTCTGTTTCTCCCAGACACTTTTCCAGAATACTTTCCAGTTCATCAGAACTCAGATTCAGTTTTCGCAGATAATCATACGCCCCCAACTTCATTGCCTTCTTTACAACATCGAATTCTTCCTGGCAGCTTACCACGATTACTCTGGTTTGCATTTCTTCTTTCTTCAAAAATTCCAGAATTTCTAGCCCGCTGACTCTGGGGATATTCAGATCAAGAAGAATGATATCCGGACGGCTGTTCCGGATCATTTCCAATGCTTCTTCTCCATCTGTTGCATCCGGCAGCAGTTCCAGATCCAGTTTCTTCCAGTCTACAAGCTGACGCAGTCCAAGTCTTGCCAGAATTTCATCCTCTACGATCAATACCTTTTTCATAGAATGTTCTTCCCTTCATCCGGATAATAATTGCTATCTTTTTATCCTATTTTATCACCTTTCTTCTGATTCTGTAATTTTTTTTGGAAGACGAACCCATATTTCGAAACCATTTCTGACCTTTTCATTATAGATCAGTCCATAAGATTCGCCGTACAACAGCTTCAGTCTGGAATTTACATTGTAAAGCCCGATCCCCGTCACAGCTCTCTGGTTCTTCTCTCCCTTCAGAAGATCTTCAATCTTCTTTTTATCCGCAGAATTTCCATTATTGAATACAGATATGACAAAATCATTCTCATACTCTATTGCAGAGACTATAATCTGCCCTGCTGGCACACCTTTTACTCCGTGCAGAATCGCATTTTCTACAATCGGCTGCATGGTAAATGCAGGGATTTCATAATAGAATAGTTCTGTTGGAATTACATTATAATACTGAAACGAACTTCCAAACCGCATCTGCATGATATCTACATATGCTTTCAGAAGTGCCGTTTCCTGTCCCACAGTAGTCATGCCGTTTTTGTTACTGTAAACTGCATGCAAAATATCTCCCAGTGCTTCCAGTGCTTTCTCCGTGTTTTCATTCCCCCCTGCACGGTCCTGTCCTTCTTTTATGGCCATGATCCTTATGGAATTAACCGTGTTAAAGATAAAATGAGGGGAAATCTGCGACATGAGCATCTCATAATGGGCTTTTTCTTTTAATCTGCTCTCTCTTTCTACTTTTTCCAGAAGCTCTTCGATCTTTTTCCCAGCCTGGTTATAGCAGGATACAAATTTGCTCATCTCCTTGAAAGAACCTCTGGGTTCCTCCAGAACTGCCATTCCATTGGGAGCTTTTTCCAGAGTCTGTGCCACTTCAACCAGAGGTCTGGCGAGCCTTCTGGAAAAATATAACATAGTACAGACCGTGAATCCGATTACCAGCAATACCATTTCCAGAATATGCTGGAGAATCTTTCTGTTTTCCTTCAGGAAAATTTCCCGTGGCACAAGATAGACCAGTTTATTGGACGCATTTTCCAATTCACCTGCTATATAGTAGAAATCATCTTCCAGGTTACCGGTAATGATCTCCTTCTCAGAAATCTCTTTTACAGACTCCTGTTCTCCCAGCTCTTTCAGCTGTTTCTGATATTTCTCATTATATCCCATCAGTATATTATTGTTTCTGTCCAGGATATAAATGGCACCGCCTTCCTCTGTCACCTTGCTTGCTGCCAGTTTTCCCCAGATGTTCGTCTCAGACAGGCGGATCAGCATAACTCCCAGATTTTTGCCGGAATAATCCAGGATCTCACGTCCCATATAGAGATATTTCTGTACGTTGTCATATATGGTCATTTCCTGAAAAATTTCCCCGATGCCGGTACTGTAGGTCGTCTTTCTTCCATTCTTCAGAACCTCCTGATACCACTGTTCTTTCTCATAATCTGTCTCTGTCCTGCTTAATGCGTAGGAACCAATCACATATCCTGTTTTCGTAAGAATGGCTACTTTTCCGTTAACGGCATTTAAGACGGAGCTCTCTACATTCGAAATATCATTGGAAAGTTCTCTTTTCGCCTGATAAATCTCGTAGGAATCCCCGTCTTGTTCTAAAGTCCGCAGGTTCTTCAGCGTATTTTTGTTTGTCATCAGCATACTGGTGGCATAATTTGTCACCTCGATCATCTGATCCGCATTGTCTCTGATCTGGGACAGCAGATTTGTTTCATTGTTAATCTTATTTTCCGTGGTAACCTTCTGAAGATAGAAATTCAGAAGCATCAAAGCCAGGCACAGCGGCAGCACCACAAAAAATCCCATATAAAATGTGAGCTGCCTCCTTATGCTCTGGTTACCCGGATTTTTACGTTTGAAACCCATACGCAAATTTCCTCTTTCTACATCTGATCTGTGTTTTATCCTTTCACTGCACCGGCAGAAAGTCCTTGTACCAGATTCTTCTGTACCAGTGCAAAGAAGATCAGGATCGGTATCAGGCTGATCACCACCGCTGACATCAGCAGTCCCCAGTCTACAGAATACTGTCCTATGAAATCCTGCATACCGACCTGAATGGTTTTCTTTGAAGTTGTATTAATAAAAATAGACGCATACATATATTCATCCCAAGATGTCATGAAACAGAACAGGGCCGTGACAAAAAGTCCCGGTTTGGCCACATGGATGATCACATGAAAGAATGATGTCAACCTACTGCATCCGTCGATCCTGGCAGCTTCCTCCAGCTCCCATGGGATGGAAATAAAAAATGCACAGGTATTCCATATGGCAAAAGGCAGGGTAAAGGAGCAGTACATCAGAATCAGTCCTGTATAACTGTCAATCAGGTTCAACTGTTTCATAATAATATAGTAAGGAATACACAACAGGATTCCCGGAAACATTCTTGTCATAAGAACCGCCATCTTGATCTTCCCGGCACCTGCGATTTTATATCTGGTAAGTCCATATGCTGCCATTACTGATAATATCATACAGATCAGTGTTGTGACCAGTGTAATAAAAATACTGTTCATAAAATATCTTACGAAATTCGACTGAAACAGTACATGTCTGAAATTGTCAAATGTGATATGCGTCGGTATGATCTGGGATGGGTCATAAATCTGTTCTTTTGTTTTCAGGGCAGTCAGCACCACGTAGATAAACGGAGTCACTGCAAGGAAAACCATGACTATTGTAAACACATAGGCGATCACATGCCTTATGGCTTCATTTCGTTGTTTTGCAAGCATATATTTTCCTCCTCCCTATTCATTCTTTCTCACTTACCATCTTCAGATAAACTCCGGAAAAAACAGCCATGAATACAAACAATACCACGGATGCAGCTGCTGCAGTTCCGAAATTATGGTCAATAAATGCTCTTCTGTATGCATAGGTGTAAATGATCTCTGTGCTGTACAGCGGTCCACCTTTGGTCATCAGCCAGATGGTGTTAAAACAGGACACAATACCGATCAGGTTCAAAATGGTTGAAATAGCCAGAGGCTCTTTAATGATCGGAAGTGTGATTTTCCAAAAACACTGCCAACGACTGGCACCATCTATTTCCGCACTCTCATACACATCCCCGGAAATTCCCTGCAGTGCAGCCAGAATAAAGATCATCTGAAAAGGAATTCCCTTCCAGATTGCTACCAGAACCACACACCAGAACGCTGATCCCACATTTCCAAGCCAGGACACAGATTCTGTAATCATTCCCAGTTTCACTGCCAGGATATTAATGATACCTACATTTGCATTGTATAAAAAAGTAAAGGTCATGGCTGCTATGGCGTGAGGAACTGCCCATGGAACCAGGATCAAGGTTCTGTATACGGATCTTCCTTTCAGCTTTTGGTTCAGTGCAAGCGCAAGAAGCATGGCTGCCACAAGCTGCACTACAAGGTTTATCACTGTCCACTTTACTGTATTTCCAATAGACTGTATGAACACTTTATCTTTAAAAATATCAATATAATTCTGCAAACCTGCAAAAGTATTAAATGCAGGATCATTGGGGCGTACAAGGTTATAATTTAAGAAACTCAGATAAATACCTCTGAAAAGAGGATACACGGAAAGCGCCAGAATCGCAATCACTGCAGGTGCCATCAGAAGATATCCCGGAAGATTTTTTCTCAGCTCCAGACCTTCTTTTCTACATATTTTGGACATGATCTTCCTCCCTTCTCAACGAAGAAGCGCTGCCGACATTTCACGCCAGCGCCTCTGTTATTATTTCATGTTTGTTTCCCGGATATTTTTACTGATAATTAGATGCAATGTTTTCATTGAGCTTCTGGGTAAGAGAAGTCAGCGCATCTTCAGCTGATGACTGTCCGTAGTCTACTTCCAGGATGGCATTGGTGATCAGTTCATCGATGGATTTCTCATTGATAACAGCAGGTCTTGCTTCTGTATACGGAAATTCCTCTGTAAAGACTTTCAGTTTGTCATTTCCTTCCAGTGCTTTGTCATAGTCGAAGTCTTTACGTGCTGAAATCTTTCCTTCTACGCCAAGAAGAGAATCTCCTTTTTCTGAATTCAGATACTGAATCAGGTCATAAGCAAGTTCCGGATTTTTGCAGTTGGTATTAATATTCCAGGTCCATCCTCCCAGTACAGTTGCTTCTGTTTTTCCTTTTACCATCGGAGCAATGCCGTAATCCAAATCCGGATTAATATTTTCTACTCCGCTGGAGCACCAGTCTCCGCCCAACAGGAAGGTTGCTTCTCCATTTGCAAAACTTTCATATACTTTGTCCCATGTAGTTGCTTCTTTAAAAGACTCTACCAAACCGCCTTTGGAGATCAGATCACAAATATAATTCCATGCCTCTTTTCCCTCCTTATTGTCGATCACTACCTGCGGGATATCTCCACTTGTATCAATGACTGGGCATTCATTCTGATAGAAAAATGAATAAAAAGCATATGCACTCTGATAAGTAATAATACCGCCATATCCGGCTTCTTTTGCTTTATCTACTGCATCAGAAAGTTCTTCCCATGTTGTAGGAACATCGATTCCCAGTTCCTCCAGACGTTCTTTATTATAATAGAGACCCGTACAGTCCATATACCATGGCACGGAATAATATTTACCCTCAAATTTGCCGGAATTGAGTGGTCCTTCCTGATACTGCGCAGTAAGCTCATCGGCTGTGGTAATATCTTCCAGTGGATACAGAAGTCCCATTGCTGCAAGGTCAATGGCATGTCCGGAATTGTCCATCATTACAATGTCTGCTCCGCCTCCTGCCAGAGCTGCTGTCTGGAAAGATTCCTTAATATCCTGCTGGGAAGCTCCCTGCAATGTGATCTCCACCCCTGGATTCTCTTCTTCATATTGTTTGATCACTTTCGTAAGCTCTTCCCCTTTTGCTCCTGTCTCATCGATCCAGTCATTTACCATCAGAAGTGTCAATTCTCCTTCTTTCTGATCTGAAGTATCGGATGCAGCCCACACACCTGTCTGTGCGCCCAAAACCATAGCCCCTGCCAACATAACAGCTAATGCTCTTTTCTTCATTATATAGTTCCTCCTTCTCATCTTCTCATCTTCTCTCTTATATCTCTGTATTTCTGATCTGCTTTCCAATCGATTGTTCTGCTATGCACTTATTAAAACATGAAATCCCTGATTTTTGAATAACGATATTATTCTTTCTTTTTCCATCTTTTCTAAAAAAAGTAGAGCTTTCCGGAACTGGTATTATTTTTATCTTTTTGGGGTCAAACATCTAAATTATCTTTATTCTCATTTCTCTTCTCATCACGTATAATCACAAGCATAAAAGACAGATGCAGGATTCCTGACATCCTGTGGATTTTATTCCTAACTAACTTTTTACTATTTTTTCTACTATTTTTAAGGAGGGTTTTCCATCATGAAAAAACTGAATGTTGCTTTAGTAGGCTTAAGCTTCGGGCTTGAATTCGTTGCTATCTACTGTAAACATCCTGATATTGATAAGGTGTATATCGTAGATAAAAATGAGAAACTTCTGAATATTGCAAAAGAACGATACAGCATTCCTGATGAACGCTGTTTCACAGATCTGCAGGATGTACTGGATATTCCTGAAATTGATGCAGTTCATCTTGTAACACCGCCAGCAACACATGCTCCGTTTTCTGTACGCGTCTTAAATGCAGGTAAACATTGTGGCTGTACAATTCCTATGGGAATGAGCATCCAGGAATTAAATGACATCATTGCAGCCCGCAAGGCCTCCGGCAAAAATTATATGTTTATGGAAACAACGATTTTCCAGAGAGAGTTCCTCTATATCCAGGAGCTTTATAAGAAGGGCGAACTTGGACGCCTCCAGTACATGACCTGTGCACATTACCAGGATATGGAAGGATGGCCGGAATACTGGGAAGGCTTCCCGCCACTGATGCATCCGACACATGCAGTTGCTCCTTGTCTGATGCTCGCAGGCCATCTTCCAGACAAGGTTTACGCAAGAGGTTCCGGAAAAATCCGCAAAGAACTGGCTGACAAATACGGCTGCCCGTTTGCATTCGAATCCGCATTTATTTCTCTTCAGGATAGCGATGTAACTATTGAAATGGAACGTTTCCTCTACGGTGTAGCCAGAAGCTATTCCGAATGCTTCCGAGTATACGGTGAAAACGAGAGCTTCGAATGGCAGCAGCTTGCTGATGAAGATCCTGTTCTCTTTACCCGTACAGGAGAACTGGAGAAAGTGGACATTCTGGATGAAGACAGCGAAAAATCCAGTCGTGGATCAGAGATTGTGGAAAAAAGAATCCAGATCCCGGATTATGCACACCTTCTTCCGAAGGAAATCGCATCCTTCACCACCAACACAGTATATAACAATGAGAACACCCATCTCTCCTTTACCCAGGGTGGGGGTCACGGTGGTTCCCATCCACACCTTGTACATGAATTCATTCGTTCCATTCTGGAAGAACGTAAACCTGCTATTGACGACATCATGGGTGCTTACTGGACAGGTACAGGAATCTGTGCGCACGAATCCGCTATGAAGGGTGGAGAAGTTATTACAATTCCTCGTTTCGAATAACCTATATCATTTAACTTTATATCATAAATATACCAAAGGAGCTGTCTTGAAATAGACAGCCCCTTTTTTCTTTATCTTCTATTATTAATAACCTCTTTCGCCATATCTGCAAGTTCTCCGGCAGATAATTTTCCATCTATTTGCAGCAAATCATACTGGATGTCATCTTTATTCCAGTTAACGCTTTGAACCTGACTGACATCAATCTGAGAAGCGCTGTCATCGTAACTGAATACAAGTTTTCCACTGGCCTGGTCTTTTTTATCCTGTTCTGTCAATTCATAATCATCCGATACCACTTTATTTATATAATGTACATAATACAGATTTGTTCCATTTACAGTGGCAATAATATCACCTGACGGAATAAGTTTTGAGTTAAATTTCTGCTGTTCAAACGATACAACATCTCCATTCTTCTGATAATCAAAGGACACAGATTTAAACTTCTCAATTACATTTGCATTGTCGTCCTTAAAACTGTTTTTTATAATATTGCCCTTTTTGAAGCAGTACCCGTTCTCAAAAGTATCAATCAATACCGTTCTATACCCAATATCCTTTGTAACCTGTTCTAACGTTGGAAGAGATGTATAATCAGCACGTGATGCAGATGAACCTGTCCACATTGAAATCTTTCCTGTTGCTGCCACAGCAGTAACTCCAATTGTAAGTGTTGCAGCTATCAACAAAGGTAATATTTTCTTTTTTAATCTCATAGTCGTTTGCTTCATCTATTGAATTTTTTCTCTGTTCCTGAGACGTTGCAAAAGCTCTGCTTCATCTGTCATATCAATCCTACTTTCTTTTTAATACTTTCAAAAATTAAAAGCCTTTAACCTTTACATTCTTATATATCCTGTTAAAGAGCAAAAAGTTTCATTTTTAACAAAAAAGAGTATATAGAACTCGTGTTAAATTCTGTACACTCTCAATAAACTGTTCCTTTTCCATATCCTGAAAACGGCTTCAAAACTTTTCTACAGTATATTTTTACTCTCTACAGCACATAATAATGCGGAATAATATCTTCATAATGTCCATCCGGCATTCTAAATCCCTGGGGAATTACGCCAAGTCTGGTAAAACCGATTCTTTCATATAAATGTAATGCATGGGTGTTATTTGCAACCACTGCATTGAACTGCATAACACGAAAGCCTTTTTCCTTTGCCTGTGCAAGGCAGTCAAGAACCAGTTTCTCGCCAATGTGTTCACCACGGAAATCTCTTCTTACTGTATAGCTGGCATTACAGATATGTCCGCATCTTCCTACATTGTTCGGGTGCAGGATATAGAGACCGACAATTTCATTGTTGTCAGTGTTTACTGCGATTCCTGTATAGGTCTGCTCTTTGAAAAAAGCATCTCCTGTTTCTTCTGTCAGGTTTTCTTCCTGTGGGAATGCTACACCATCCTCTACCACCTGATTCCATATTGTAATAGCTGCTGTTACGTCTTCTGTCTGATATTCTCTGATTACAATACCCATTCTTCTGTCCTCCATTTTCCATATCATACCGTCAACGATCAGTTTTCTGTTTCTTTACACACATCCGCCCACTGCTTAGTACTTTTCGCACTTGAAACATGGGACTTACTTGATTCAATTAAAATCCCAGAATCCAGTCCCTGTTTCAGGATCATATTTGCGGCGGATAGTTCCGCCTGTTACCGGATGAAGTTCGGTTTCTGCAGTATACAGTACAGTAATTGATTTCATATGACCTGCTGCCATGCAATGTCGTTCACCATCTTTATAAGAAAATACTGCATGGGTATGATGGTAACAGGTATTATTTTCATCTGTGACCACGTTACCGTTTAAAGATACCAACTCAAGCATTCCGGAAATGCGCTGTTCTTCGAAGCTGCCTGTCTCTGGGATAAAGGTCTGAATTTCTGCATCCTTGCATCCTCCGATCCCTGAAAAAGTGGCTGATCTGATATTTTCTTTTTTACATATTTCGAGGATTGTACTGATGATCTCATCATTACAATCCATTCTTATGTAATAGCATTCGCCGAATTTTCTGTAATCCATTTTTTATCTCCATTTAAGTTATTACTTTCGGATAAATATTGCTTAACAGAAATATTATATTCCTGTTTCCTGTTGATGACAATCCCTATCATTCTATTTCTGTCATTTAAAGGAGTGTGCAATTTTAACATCTTCCACAGTTCCTGCACGGGTTGCATCCGGCTTTTTTTATATGCGGATACCATTCATGGATTTCCGGTAATGGATCGCTTTTTTTCCATTCTTTTACACTATAGTGATCTGTAAAAAGCACTTTTTCCCCAATATATTCTATTTCCAGTGGATAAATTGTAATTTTATCAGGATTCATGCAGCTTTGACAGATTCTCGGGGACAATAACTGATTTCCAAATAACACTGCCTGATCCATAGTAATAATCTGCATATGGTTTTCGCTGATATATTCTATTTTCTGTTCTGCTGCACATGTATATGCTGAGGGAATTTTCACTTTGTTGATCGTAAATATCCCCACAGGAGTTTCTGCCGTTTTCATTGTTCTTTCACCTCTTATATTCCCTATGGTAAAAACCTGATGATAAAATGTCAAACACAATTTGAGAAAATATTTGCAACACTCTTTATTGACGCATATGTCTGATGGGAGATATAATCTATAACAGAAATTTTACAGGGAAACAACAAAGATGAAGCAGGATATGAACAAATTGCAGAAACTCTGTTGAGTGATGAAGGTGCGAATCTGACAGTTGTAGAAAATGGATTACAGGCAGTCAGAATGTTTCAGGAGAAACCGGAAGGTTATTTTGACGCAATTCTGATGGATATCATAATGCCTGTGATAGATGGGCTTACTGCAACCAACTCAATCCGTTCATTGAATCATCCGGATGCTAAAAAAATCCCGATTATTGCCATGACAGCAAATGCATTCAAAAAAGATAAAGAAAAGTGCCTGGCAGCTGGGATGAACGCTCACCTGCCAAAGCCCATAGAAATCGAAAATGTAAAAAAAGTTTTATGCGAACAGATAAAACCATAATTTATAACCAAAGAACTCGCTTTTTCCAAAGACATTTTTCGTTTCCTCCTAAATTATATCCTTACCTGTGTCCCAGCTCCCAGAATGCCACTGCACTTGCTGCTGCCACATTCAATGAATCTACTCCGTGGGACATTGGTATCTTTACTGTATAATCGCAGTCTGCGATGGTCTGTGATGCAAGGCCGTCACCTTCAGTTCCGAGAATGACTGCCATTTTTTCTTCTGAACGGAGTGCTTTGTCATCAATTCCTACAGAATCATCACGCAGAGCCATTGCAGCTGTTTTGAATCCCAGATTTTGCAGAAGCTGCATTCCATCCTGTGGCCATATGGTTTTTTTAGCAAAATATGTCCAGGGAATCTGGAATACGGTTCCCATGCTTACTCTGGCTGCCCGTCGATAAAGCGGATCGCTGCATCCGCCGGTCAGAAGTACTGCATCCATATGGAGAGCTGCTGCTGACCGGAAAATAGCTCCGATGTTTGTAGGATTTACAACATTTTCAAGAACTGCTATGCGGCTGGCATTTCTGCAGATTTCCTCTACAGATGGCAGTGGATTTCTGCGCATTGCGCAGAGCATTCCGCGAGTAAGAGCAAATCCGGTCAACTTGACCAACAGTTCATATTCCGCAGTATAGACCGGCACATCCGGATATTGTTTCAGGATTTCCTGTGCCTCTCCTTCCAGATCTTTATGCTCCACCAGAAAAGAGATTGGCTGATATCCTGCATTCAGGGCTCGTTCAATTACTTTCGGACTCTCCGCAATGAAAATTCCCGGTTCCGGTTCATAATATCGTAAAAGCTGCACTTCAGATGTTCTGGCATATACATCCAGTTCCGGCGCAGCGAAATCCTTTATTTCGTTAAACATAAAAATAAAACCTCCAAACTGAGTAATCTTATCTTACATCAGATTTGAGGTTTGCACAAGAATTCCTTTCTCACTCGAAGCAGATGATGTTACTGTTCACTCCGTTCTCAGCAACACGCTTCGCGGGATTGTTACCAATGAACAGTAACCAAATGATTTCCCTGATTTATAACAATGCCAAGACAGACTAGCTGAGATTTTATTGCTTTTCATATGAGAAAATTTTATAATGAATTGTAACTATAGCATTTCATAAAAAGCTAAGTACTCTTTACTGTCATTTATTTTTCTGTTGAGGGTGAAATATTATGATTTACAAAACTTATTATCTGTCTCCATTTGGAAGAATGCTGCTGGCTGCTGATGATATGGGGCTTGTGGGAGCCTGGTTTGAGGGACAGAAGTATTTTGGAGAATTTCCAGGACACATGGATTTTTCTTTTGAAGAAAAGGAAAACCATATTTTAAAAGATGCTCTGCGTTGGTTGGATATTTATTTCAGCGGGCAAAAGCCAGATTTCCTGCCGAAGCTTCATCTGATCGGAACAGATTTTCAGAGAGAAGTGTGGGATATTTTACTGGAGATTCCTTATGGTCAGACAGTTACTTACAGCGAGATTGCCCGCAAAATAGCTGATAAACGTGGGCTGAAAACCATGTCTGCCCAGGCAGTTGGCGGTGCAGTTGGACATAACCGGGTTTCTGTGATCGTCCCCTGCCACAGAGTTATAGGTTTAGATGGAAGCCTTACCGGTTATGCCGGAGGGATTGAGCGGAAAATCAGGCTGCTTAATATTGAACAGCCTGATCTTATCCGGACAATTCCTAAATTTTAACTATAGCAATTCCCGCTCTCTACTTTACTTGCTATAAATTCAGACAACTGCCATTCTTTTTCTTCTGTCTTTATATGCCAGAAACAGAATCGTCAGAAATGTGACCGTCTCCGCTGCAAGAAGAGAGATCCAGATTCCATTTAATCCAAATAATTTCGCAAGTATAACTGCGCAGATAACAATAGCAACAATTCCTCTCAGGAATGATCCGACAATCGCGATTTTCGGTTCATCTACTGCTGAGAAATATGCCACCAGTACAATATTGATTCCTGCCACTATAAATCCAAGGAAATACAGACGCAGTCCTGTATGTGCATAATTCAACAACTGAACATTGTTTTCACTGTTGAAAATGCTGATCAGCGTGTCGGTTGAAGTCCAGATGATCAATTGGATCAGTGCTTCTACAGCAAAACATACGAGCAGGCTCCATTTCAGAAGTTTTTTTACCTGAGTGGGCTGGCCTTTTCCGTAGCTTTCACTGATCAGGGGCTGTGCTCCCTGGGCCAGACCGTTAAAAATTGCAAATGCCACGATAGAAAGGTTTGCCACAACTCCATAGGCTGCTACACCCATATTTCCCGCGATTCCCAGGATCAGAAAGTTAAATACAATGGCGATCACACCGGAAGACAGTTCACCGACGAATGCGGAAACTCCTAGCTGACAGCAGGAAATCAGATGTCTGAATGACGGTTTTTTCCAATGGAATCCTACATGGTTTCTGCTGCTTCTGTAGTGTATGGTACAGACGCTCATTGTTACGATCGGACAGATTGCAGTAGCCAGTCCGGCTCCGGAAAATCCCAGACCGACCGGGAACATGAATATATAATCAAATATAATGTTAAAGATACTTCCACTGATGGAACCGATCATTGCAATAGAAGGCGCTCCATCATTTCTGGCAAATGCAGTAAATGTATAATTTGACATGAAGAATGGTGTTGCGATCAGAATAATTCTCACATAGTTTCGTCCAAGTCCGATCAGTCCGGCATCTGCACCCAACAAAGCCAATGCTTTGTCCGGAATAAAGATTCCGATCAGCATAAATGGAACTGCAGCCAGTATGCTCCAGGTTACTGACTGTACAAAATAATGTTCTGTATTTTTTCCTTTTGCCCTGCTTATGGCATACCTGGTAGCGGAACCAATCCCGATCATAGCCCCAATCGCATAGATCAGTCCATAAACCGGCAGGATCAAATTGAGAACTGCCAGTCCGTCAGCACCGGAATATACAGATATAAAGAAAGTATCTGCCAGAACATAAACGGAAATCCCGATCATTCCGGCAACACTCTGGGTTACATATCTGGTGAATCTTTTCAGCATAATACTCCGCTCCTTCGTTATATTGTCAGCATTGTCTTTCTTTCATCTGCAGACTTATCTCACCATTATACCCATATAAAACAAAAATGCAACCACAAAAACTCCAGACATAAAAATCTCCTTAAGCAGATTTTTTAATGCTGTTCAAGGAGACTCTGTTGATATTCGCAATTCACTTCACGACACTCTTTATTTTACCCGATTTTTTTTCAGGTCTTCTACAATTTCATTGTAACGTTTTTTATTCAGGCGATAGAAAAACAGTACAATTGCTGTCACTATCCATAAAACTCCCGGAATTGTAGTAAAGGAATGTCTCATAATACTGAGGACAGCCGGATTCTGTACCTGATTTGCCACATATCCATATTTTCCAAGAAGTGCTGCAAGTAGCGCAGTTCCTATTGCCATGCCAATTTTATTTCCCAGTGACACAAATGCATATTGAAAACCATCATTCCTTAAGCCCGTTTTCCACTCTCCGTATTCTACGCAGTCGGGAATGATCGCATAGATTGCAGTGTTAAATCCAGAAAAAAAGAATTGTGTAATTCCTGCAAGTGTATAGAACGCTGCCGGTGTTTCTTTTACATTGAAGAAGAACATACAGAGCATGGAAATTCCGGTAAAAAGGGCAAAAATAGATGCAGTTCTTCCTTTATTATTCAATTTTCGGAATACCGGCTGGAAACATGCAGCACCGATAATGGATGGAATGATAATACACATGGAATATGTAGTATAGTAGGATGCATTTCCCTCTACATAAGTGAAATAGTATAAAACATCTGCATTTCTTCCATAAAGTGTAAATCCGAATAACACCTGTCCGATTAATGCCAGAATATATGGGCGGTTCTGCATCACTGCTCTTAACTGCACTTTTATGGATATTTTGTCTTTTTCCGGCATAATCACCTGCTCTTTTGTTTTTGCGAAACAGAAGAAATGACAGGCTGCAAAAATACATCCGTATATGATTGCTACCAGTAGGTATCCGATTTTAGCACTTTGACTGCCAAGTTTTCCAATCAGTGGAACTGTAATGATATTGATAATTCCAATTGCAACCATTGCAGATACTGAACGTGATGTATTAATCTTTGCACGTTCATCGATATCCTGTGTCATTGCTCCACAAAGGGTGCCATACGGGATATTTACACAAGTATATCCAAGTACCAGCAGACAGTATGTAATTACCATATAGATAACCTTTGATCTGTCCGACCAATCCGGATGTGCCCAGAATGTCATAATCAGAAGCACGGCCGTGATCGGAGCTGCAATGAGAAGCCATGGACGATAACGTCCCCATTTTGTTTTGGTTTTATCTGTCAGTCCACCCACGATCGGATCATTGATCGCATCCCAAAATCTCGAAAACAGCATCAGGGCAGAGACTGCTGCCATACTAATTCCAAATACGTCTGTGTAAAAAATCATGAGAAAATTACTGACGAACATCCAGCTGAAATTACATCCTACATCGCCAAATCCATATGCGATTTTACTGATCAACGGAACTTTTGCATTTTCGTTTTTACTCTCCATAATTCCTCCTGCCTGCTGCCATCTTCCGTCTTTCCGTTTACTCATGTCTTCTCTACAGCAGTCTTTTTTATTATATCTTTGTCTTACATAATACTTATGATCAGCAGGGTATTTTATTTTTCCTGCACATTGATAATCACTTTCATTGTAGTCTCACGGTTATCGTCAATGTACTGGTATGCTTTCAGATAATCTTTAAATGCAAACGTCTTAGAGATCAGCGGTCTTAAATGCACTTTTCCTTCATTCACCAGTCTGATTCCGTCTACATAATCATCATGTCTGTACATCATTGTGCTCTTGATATCAAGCTCATGATCATTTGCAACTGCCAGATCGATCTCAGCCATTCCTGCAAAAACTGCAACCAGCACAATCACGCTTCCTTTTCTTGCATATTTGATCGCCTGTCCCATTGTAATGTTATTTCCTGCACAATCATAGATAACATCTGCCTTATCCGGTCCAAAGGCTTCTACCATTGCTTCCCCAAAATTTTTATTTCTTGTGTTGACACATACGTCAATTCCACACTCTTTTGCTTTTTCCAGACGGAGATCACTGACATCTGTGATCATAACTTTAGCTGCTCCCATCCCTTTTGCAGACTGCGCTACCAGATTTCCGATCGGACCGGCTCCTATCACCACAATATTCATTCCTGTTACATCGCCCATCTGTTTAACACCATGAACAGCTACTGCCAGAGGCTCAATCATTGCGCCCTCTTCATATGACATATCTTCCGGTATCGGTGTTACTTTTGATGCATCAACTGCAAAATATTCGGATGCAGTTCCTGTTGTCTGGAATCCCATTACTTTCAGCTCTTCGCAGAGATTGTATTTTCCGTGACGGCATGGATAACAATGTCCACAATATACCTGTGGCTCAATTGTTACTTTCTGTCCCACATGAAATTCTGTTACTGCATCACCTGTTTTTACCACTTCTCCTGATACTTCATGTCCCTGGGTTACCGGATATTTTGTAAAAGGATGTTTTCCGTGATATACATGGATATCAGAACCACAGATACCAATATTCATAATCTTAACCAAAACCTGGTTGTCTTTAATCTCTGGTACGGGAACCTCTCTGAAAATAATTTCTCCTGGATTTGTCATAACCTGCTGTAACATAATATTTTCCTCCTTATTTGTTGAATGTACTTTGAACCTCTAGTTGTTTATTAACTTTTATTAAATGTTTTATTAAAGTAATTACATTATTATTCAAATATATAACTTTGTCAATAAATATTTAATAATATTTCTCATTTCTACCAGTTGCACAAAGTATAGATTTTATTTTTATGCAGATGTTACTATAACACTCCTCATAATTATCTGCTGAATTCCCGCACAACAACAAAATACCCTGATCACAACCTTTCTTTGTTGTAATCAGGGTATTTTTATATCCAGATATTTGTTTACTATGGTATATCAGCAGATCATCAGTGATTCAATAATGCCATCGGCTATATCTTTCCGATAAAATCCTGCAGGAAATGCTTTGCTGCACCTACAGCTGATGCTTCTTTCTTATAAGAACAGTTTTTCAGATATCTCAGATCATGATCAAATCCATTATACTTCATTACTTTTTCCCCAAGAGGTATCATATAATCTGAGAGATATCCACCCATTTCACCTCCAAGAATGATATCCATATCATATGCCATGCGCAGATTTGAAATCAGAACTGCAAGATAATCAAGATACTCTTCCCATTTTTTCTCTGCCTTTTCATCATTGTTTTGAAGCAGCTGCATAAACTGTTCCACAGAATCCTTTGACTCACCAACAAGTGCGCCTGCAGCGCAATAAGCATCTGCACAACCTGATTTTCCACAATAACACTTGCGGCCCTGAGGTACAAGTATCATATGTCCAAATTCTCCGGCCTTCTGATTTTCTCCGGAAAACAAATTTCCCCCTATGCAAAATGCACCGCCAAGAGTCTGATTCAACGAAAGGTAAATTGCATTCTGATAGATGTTCATATCTTCTGCCATCATTGCCGCATTGGCATCATTTGAAAAATAAACCGGGACAGAAAATGCCTGTTCCAGGAAACTGAGACTATAGTTTTCAAGTTTCAGTGCGTGGGATTTTATCACCAGTTTCTGCTCCTGATTAATGATTCCCGGAATAGAGATTCCAACACCCAGAAGCTTTTCTTTCTGTTCTACATCATTCATATGATCCAGAAATTTTGCCGCAAAATCTGCCACCTGACTGCAATATGACATATCAGGTACAAATTTCAGACGGATCCGCTCTGATTTTACAATCTCATACTTCAGATTTACCAGCACCATTCCCAGATGATTTGCAGTAATCACAATTCCCATTGCATAACGATAGGATGGATTGATTCCAATACTTTTAGCCTTTCTTCCTCCTGTGGATTCATATTCTCCAGTTTCTATTATGATACCTTTTTCCAATAAATCTTTTACATTAGACAGAACTGTTGGCATACTCAGATTCAGTTCTTTGGATATTTCCACTTTTGATGTGGATTCTCTATTTATAATATAATTTACGATTTTTGATTTCGTAGCAAATTTCTTTTCCAGTCCGCTCATTCTGTTTCTACCTTCTTTTATTAATGTATTTATAAAAGAATGATACCTGTTATTGTCATATTTGTAAATAGCCATTGTCTCTGCAGAATATGTTGCTTTTTGCAATTGAGGCAGGGGACTTAACTTATTCAGCTGATTCAGTTAATATATCTACAATAACAGAGTTACTGTTCGCTCCGTTCTCAGTAACACGCTTCGCGATGCACAGAATTTATGCTAATCGCATAAATTCGCGCTGTATGTCTCGGGATTTTGGCATGTTCATGCCAAAACACCTCGCGGGATAGTGGCGTGTGAACAGTAACATAACAGATAAATTTATATCATTCTGATGAAATATTATATTTCATTTTTCACGTTAATGATATAAAATTATCGTAACTGTTCAGTACCTTCACAGTTACGAGCCAAAATGCATTAAAAATCACTTGCGGTGATGGCATTTTGGCTTGTATGTCTCGGGATTTTGGTACTTACGTGCCAAAACACCTCGCGGGATAGCAGACTACTGAATAGTTACAAATTATTAATGTAAATATCAGGGCATATTCGAATAATCATTTCTAAACTTTTTCAAATATGCTCAGGAAAGGAACTTTTATACTAATGAAAACCAAGATTCAGGATATGACCTCCGGTTCACCGGGACGGTTGATCATTCTTTTCGCAATTCCCCTGATGCTGGGAAATATCTGTCAGCAGCTTTATACAATGGTGGATACCATGGTTGTTGGCCAGGTTGCAGGTGTGGAGGCTCTTGCCGCACTGGGTGCTGTTGACTTTCTGATGTGGGTTGTCACAGGAATATCCACAGGACTCACTCAGGGATTTTCTATTCAACTCTCCCAGTATTATGGGGCAAAGGATTTCGAAAATCTGCGTAAATCTCTGGCTCACAGTTACCGGCTGACCGCATTCATCGCAGCCGGAGTATTGATTCTCAGCCAGTCATTTGCCTCGCTGGTATTAACAGGGCTGCATACACCTTCCAATATTATCGGAATGTCCCTGTTATATCTGCGCATCATTTTCTGTGGAATCCCCGCCACAGCAGCCTATAATATGTTTGCCTCTGCCCTAAGGGCTATGGGAAACAGTAAAACACCGCTGACCGCAATGATCATCGCATCTGTGCTGAATGTCTCACTGGACATCCTTTTTGTGGCAGGCTTCGGATGGGGTGTGGCAGGAGCAGCAATCGCAACTGTGATCGCACAGAGCTTCTCCGCTGTTTACTGTTTCCTGATTTTACGCAGAATTGATATCGTTCATCTGACCAGAGCAGATTTTATGCCTGCCTCCGGCATGAATGCCCGCCTGATGAAGCTTGGTATTCCTGTTGTATTTCAGAATATCATCATCGGTGTGGGCGGTCTGGTAGTCCAGTATGTGATCAATGGCTACGGTTTCCTTTTTGTGGCAGGATTTACAGCTACAAACAAGCTTTATGGTCTGCTGGAAATGGCTGCTATTTCCTATGGATATGCCATCGTTACCTATGTGGGTCAGAATCTGGGAGCCAGAAAGATTGACAGGATCAGAAAAGGCGTCCGCAGCAGTATGCTGCTTTCCCTGCTTACCTCACTGATCATTTCTGCTGCCATGTTTTTATTTGGAAAAAATATTCTCTCACTTTTCATCTCAGGTGAACCGCAACAGACACAGCAGGTACTTGCAATTGCTTTTAAATACCTCTCTATTATGGCTGCCATGCTCTGGGTTTTGTACTTCCTGTACGTGTACAGATCTGCACTTCAGGGGCTGGGAGATACCTTAATGCCTATGGTAAGTGGTATGGCTGAATTTGTCATGCGTATCAGTGCTGCACTGATCCTTCCCCATTTTATCGGACAGGACGGTATTTTCTTTGCAGAGATCGCAGCATGGAGCGGAGCCACTGTGATCTTATGCATCAGCTATTATGTACGGATGCATAAATATCATTAAAACAAAACAGGCACATAGTCCCGGATATCCAGTATATGTGCCTGTGAAGCGTGTAAAATTATGTAAGATTCTTAATCCATTTATATTTCTTATAATGTTTATAGACCACCGGCAGTTTAATGATCTCGTCCAGATTGAGTACAAAGTAGACAACCATAACCGGCAGTTTCAGGATAAATGCGCAGATGCATCCCAGAGGAACAGTGATACGGCTGACATGGCATCCTGGCTTAACTTTCCCAGCATGATCGCATCACATGCTCCGACCAGGGCTGTCATGAACTGCTGAAGTGCGATCGGAAGTGCCAGCCTGACTATTTCTTTTCGTAAACTTCGTTTACGCTCATCCATTATCTTTTTTGCTCCTGTTTAAAATATTAGTGATACTCATCAGTCAATTTTCAGAATCATATTCAGGATTCTTCTTGCGCTGAGACGGATCTCTCCTTCGGTAATAAAGCCTTTTTCGTATGCTTCTTTTATGCGTTCCGGATATCCTGCTGCCATCTTGATATCGTTTCCTGCTTTTGTCTCACGGTAGTGTTCTCCAAATGTCCACCAGTCTGTTGTAACCAGTCCGTCGAATCCCCATTCATCCCGGAGAATACCTGTCAGGAGTTCTTTGTTCTCTGAAGCGTGGATGCCGTTGATCAGGTTATAGGAGGACATAATTGTATATGGATGAGCCTCTTTTACAATGATCTCAAACTGTTTCAGATAAATCTCACGGAGTGCTCTCTCTGATACTCTGGAATCAGAATCCTTACGGTTTGTCTCCTTATTATTGGCTGCAAAATGCTTCACACTTGCTCCGATATGCTGAGACTGGATGCCTCTTACCATAGCTGCACCTGTCTTTCCTGCAAGGTACGGATCTTCAGAATAATACTCAAAGTTACGGCCACAGAGCGGGCTTCTGTGAATGTTGCAGGCAGGAGTAAGCCAGATACTGATATTATTTTCTTTTACTTCTTCCGCTCCTGCTTTACCAACTTTCTCTACCAGTTCTTCATCCCAGGTGCTGGCAAGAAGTGTGGCACATGGCCAGGCAGTTGTGTTCACTCCGCATTTCGGAAGAATACGAAGTCCGGCTGGTCCGTCTGCAGTCATCACATTCGGGACTCCGTATTCCGGAAGATTTCCCATTCCAAATGTATTGGCACATCCTGTGTTTGGCTGTCCGCCAAGGAGATTGATACAGTCATCCAATGTCAGGACATCCATAAACTCATCCAATGTCATTTTACCATCTGCTACATCAGAGAAGCGAACTCCCTTGGAATCAAGAAAATCAAGAAAGTCTATTCCTTTTTGTCCTCTTGTATCAGGGCATGGAAGACCGATGGCATATTTATCCTGTCTCGGAAGTCCTTCTTCTTCCACATATTCACGCTGTGGAAGTTCCTCATAAGAACCGTCCGCAAGCATACGTTTCTGAAGATGATATGGTGCTGCCTTCCGGCTTAACTGCTCAGTTACTGTATCTTCTTTTACTACATATGTAAAGTCAATCTTCGCTGCATCTCTTACGTTTGTACCAATATAGATTGCATATTCTCCTGCTTCCAGAACATATGCAGACTTGCATACTTTGCCCAGATCATCGTAAGACGCCATCTGATTTACAGGAAGTTTCAGGGTAAGAATCTGTCGTTCACCCGGCTGAAGAATGCTGGTCTTTTTGAATGCTCCCAGCACTTTCGCAGGCTTTCCGAGTTTACCCTGTGGTGCTCCGTAATAGAGCTGGATAACTTCTTTTCCCGCTTTTTTTCCGGTATTGGTTACTTCAGTAAGAACTGTGATCACACCGTTTTCTTCGGAAGCACCAGTCACCTTCCAGTCAAAATCTGTGTAGGAAAGTCCAAATCCAAACGGATAATTTACTCTCTTTGCTGCACCCGGAATTGTCTCAAAGTAACGGTATCCTACATAAATATCTTCTGTGTAATCCACATAGAATGCAGACTCATGGAAGTTTGCTGTGGATGGATAATCTTCCAGATCTTTTGCATAAGTATCGGATAATTTACCGGATGGATTAACATCACCACAAAGTATATCTGCTGTTGCAAGACCACCTTCCATACCGCCCTGCCATGCCATCAGTACTGACTGGATCTCATCACAGTCTCTGAACCATTTCGTGTCCACGATACCGCCAACATTCATCACTACGATTACATGTGGGAATGCTTTCTTTACTTTCTCTACCATGGCATTCTCTGCATTTGTCAGGCAGAAATCACCGTTTTCAAAAATCTTCGCTGACAACTCGGAGTTTCTTTTTTCCTCTCCGTCAAGAACGTATCCATCCTGTGCTGCTTCACATTTTCTGTCCCATCCTTCGCCTGAAAAACGGCAAATGGTAATTACTGCAGTATCTGTATATTCTCGCGCTTCATTCAGAAGTTCATCCGGAAGCTCCGGCTCAACTGTCATACCTGGTACTGCACCATCTGCGTATTGTTTCTGAATATCTTTTTCATAATATTTCGCAAGTTTATCGAAAACTTCTACTTTTCCCTCATCCTCTTTAATCTTCATGCCCTCATAAAGATTACGGATATATTCTACAGTTACATCGCCACTTCCTCCGCCGCCTTTTACGTAGTCTACAGTACCCTTACCAAAGAGTGCGACTTTCGTCCCTCTCCGAATCGGAAGTGCATTTTTCTCATTTTTCAGAAGGACCATTCCCTCTCCTGCTGCCATTCTGGAAAGTGCAATGTGTTCTTTACTTCCTGTAACTCTCCGTCCATCTTCTCCCAGCGGAAGCACAGGCTGGAAGAAGCTTCTCTGCCATTTTGCCATTATCTTAATTCTCCTTTAATTCTCCTTAGTCAAGCAGATAAAATCATCCGCTTCGCTACTTGCTTGATTTGGTTAAAGTTCTTCCTTCAAAAATGCAAAAGGTTCTTCATCCTGAAGGAAATGCATAAGCTGATATGCACACATGATCGCTACATTTTCTTCACGCAGAATCCTCTTTACTTCTTCTCTGTCAGCAAGTACAACTTCAATTTCCTCTGTGTCTTCCTGTGCATCTTTACTGATTTCACCTTCCGCATATCCATAAACAGTTGCGCAGGATTCATCTGTCATGCCAACCGTTGTGAAATAAGGTTTCTCAAATGCAGGATCTACTTTCAGAGGTGTGAATTTCAGTCCTGTTTCCTCGTACATTTCTCTTACTGCACCCTCATGGAATTCTTCGTTCGATTCTACCAGACCTGCCGGGAATTCGTAGATATATCCGCCAATTGCGTATCTGTACTGACGTACTAATACAACTCTGTCTCTCTTTTCCCCATAAAGACTGTAAATGATCACGCCATCCGGAGTGTTTTTACCTGTTTTTATCTTTAATTCGTTAATACTCTTCGCACGGGATGCCACGAAATATGACACAGGAGTGTTGTGAATGCTTGTTGCATTTAAATGGTACAAATTTAAAAATTTACAATCTGTCAGTTTTTCAATATTGTGTATCTGTCCCATAATGGATACTTCCTTTCGCTTTCTATACCTTCGCTGATTATTACAGCCAATTTTCTTCTATCTCTGTTTTTAGTTCGCAAAACATCTGATAAAACTCTTCTTTTGCATCAGCTATAATTCCTAACGCAATTTTCTGATTGTAAGAATGTGTAACATTATTTCTTGCCTGCAATGCACGAAGCCACTGCTCCTCATCTCTTATCATTCCTGCTTTATAGGCAGTCTTCAGAATGATTTTCGGTGAACCTGTTGCTCCCTCTGCATATCCATGAATCTCCAGTATTTCTTTCATCATTTTCCATGACTGCTCAAAACAAATTTCATACAATCCTACGAGTCCGGTAATCACTACATTATCATATGGTTCTTCATAATTATAAATATCTTTCATGTTAGACAGTGCATTGCAGAAATTCTCATATTTTCTCATACAAAATCCTCCCTTCCTTCTCTATAGATTCTCTTAATTCATCCTGCATGTCACGATCAAGATTTACAATATCATACTCCAGAAGAGTACTTGTCTCTTCATCCACATCTAACGCAAACCTTGCAAAATCTCCTCCTGTGACTGCAATATCTATATCACTTGTTCTTCTGAAATCCCCTCTTGCTCTCGAACCAAAAAGAATTACTTTTTCAATATCATATTTTTGCGCAAGGTTTCGGATTTCTTCTATAACTTCCGGTCTGATTCCTGTATCATTCATTTTATAAACCTCACATTCCGATGTTTATATCGTCTGTTTTATCTTACCATATTATCGTATCTTTTTTAAGTCTGTCTGACAATTTCCGTAATTATTTTTTACACATAAAAAGAAGAACAGCCGCAGATTTTTCATCATACGGCTGTTCTTCTTTTTTATTTATTGTACTGCCAATTTATTTATTCTTTATCAGATATAAAATCAATCTCCCTTGAGCACCACGCGGATTCTCTTATAAATCAGGAATACGATCAGGGATGTCAGAGCATATTTGAATATGTTGAATGGGAAAATGATCATTGCTGCAAATGTAAGAAGATTATTTACAGAACTGTGTACTGCACTTCCCATTTCGATAAATGCTTCTACCGGCATTCCAAAAGCCTTTCCGTATGCCGGAAGTAACACGAATGCATTGATAAAGCATGCAACTACTGCTGTAAGTACGGTTCCAACTGCCATTCCGATCACTGCATGTTTTCTGCTCTTAACAGATTTATAACGGTAGATCAGACCTGCCGGGACTGCAAATGTACATCCAAAAATGAAGTTTGCCACATCGCCTACACCTGCTGTCATAGAGCCCTTTGTTACCAGATGCACAAGAATTTTCACCAGCTCGATCAGTACACCTGCGATCGGTCCCATTGCAAATGAGCCAACCAGTACCGGGATTTCTGAAAAATCCAGCTGATAAAAAGTCGGTGCCAGGAAAGGAAGCGGAAACTCCAGATTCATTAAAATTCCTGCGATAGCGCCAAGCATGGCTATCTGTGTAACGGTTCTCGTCTTACTCCTTGCCATCGCATTTCCATTTCTTAATACCTGTTCACTCATACTGTTTCTCTCCTTTGAAATTATTCTTTGTTTAAAAGAAAATTCCACAAGCTTTTTATATAATGAAGATTTTCTTCAACATATAAAAAAACCCCGGATCATATATCCGGGGTAATGAGCACGTATGGTAAATATCGCGTGTTCTTCTCTCATCCAGACTATACTGTCGGTCCTGGAATTCCACCAGATCAGCCGCCGAAGCGGGTCGCGGACTATAACCGCCGGTAGGGAATCTCAGCTGATGCTGATCACCACAACCCCGAAGAATTTTCTTTTATTTGCGTCTGATTATACTACATACAGATATCTATTGTCAATACAACTATTCCATTACGCTCCTCTATTGACTTTGCTTTTCCAGGCTATTATAATAAATCCAGAAAACGAAAGGAGGTTTTCAATATGAAAACATGGACAAAGAAGTTCCAGAAAATGTTAACACTGATACTTGCCATCTGCCTCGTTACCGGCTGCATGGGATTCTCAAATGTGCAGGCAGCTACCGGAAAGTCAGGTACAACCTACTATGATACCTGCATAAATGGAAAAAAAGGCGGAACAATAACAACCAATGGCACAAAATACTATATGTCAGGCACAAGAAAGGCTATATGTAAGGGGAACACTCTGACAATGTATGCGTCATTTAATACTTCCAAAAACGGAATATTAAACAGCCAAAACAAAAAAGCATATATAAAATACGGAAAACATACATTTAAACTTACTTCCAAGACCAAATACTATTTTTCCGGAGGTGAAGCTCCCAACGATTATTGCTCAAAATCCGCTTTCATGTCTACCATGAGAAGCATGAATGGATTAGGTCTGCGCATTAAGGTAACCAATGGAAAAGTTGTTGAGATGTCTTTCAATTCATGATACCACAAAACCCGCAAAGCTGGAAATTCCCACTTTACGGCTTTTGTTTAACTTGTCATTATTTTTTCCGAAACCATTCTTTTTTCTCTGTTCTCACAACCCATCCCTGAGAAGATTTTCATCTTATCAGGCACTTTTCATAAGTCAGACGAATATTTGTAATATTAAAGCAGGAGACTCACTTCATTGATAAAATTTTACTCTGCCTGATCAATATTATCAACCCTACAGCCCGCTAATACAACCATTCCAGGATTAGAAAAACAGGAAATCACTGCCAGACAAATGAAAAATATATAATATCCCGGTATTTTGTAGTTCATAAGTATTGCTGCCATAGTTTTCACCTCGCTTATGTACAATCTTCTTTGATAATTGACGAACTACTGAGAATATGCTTTAATGGATTTAGCATAAATACTTCAGGAGAACAAACATAGTTCTCAACTATGCTTCTACACCAACGATACATGTATCATATCTCACAGAAAGAAATGGGGGAACACAAATGGGACTTATAGCTATCAGCAGCATGGTATTCTTAGGTGGTATGTATCTGATGATTGCATTCGCATGGTGGCTTCTGCAGATTATTGCCAACTGGAGAATCTTTACCAAAGCAGGGGAGGCCGGATGGAAAAGTATTATTCCAATATATGGCGATTATATTTCTTATAAAATCGCATGGCAACCTGCATATTTCTGGCTGACATTGGTTCTTGGAATCGTATCTTCCTGCTTACAGGGAACTCTTGAAACAAACGACAGTTTAATGATCTCCATGATCATCGTACTGATCAAAATCATACTTGCCATAATCAGCATTATGTACAGTGTTAAGCTTGCAAGAGCCTTCGGCAGAGGCACAGGATTCGCCATTGGTCTTATCTTCTTACCGCCAATCTTCATGCTGATCCTTGGCTTCGGCGATGACAGATATTATGGGGCAGATAAATAAGTATATATTAAATGGAAAATCCCCGGAACTTACGTTCCGAGGATTTTTACATATATACAGATTACAGTTTATTATAGAATTCTGTTGTCAAAATATTCTTTTACCGTTTCACAGCAAAAATCAGAATTGTCAGTCCACTGGAGCAGACAGATAACTTGCCAGACAATATCCAGATGAACCTTGATAATACACAGAAATAAATCCGTTTCCGGCATCTCCGAATGTAGCAACGGCTGTTCCCAACGGAATCTGACAAATTTCAGCAGCATTTACATCTGGATTTGTACGAAGAGTAATACTCTCATTACAGTTAATTACATATCTGGTATGTGGAATAGGTGCTCCTTCCGTCGGTTCCTGATATCTGGTGACCTGCGTCAGTGCAATCCATCCGTATGTACCATTATAATTTGTATAGCCCCATGAATTTCCATTGGAAGCCACTGCTTCCTGAGTTACAGTCAGAACTGTTCCGTTTGGAATCATGTCTGGAAGAACTTTGTCATACTCCACTCCTGCGCCACAGCGCATGTTTACACCGCCATCAGGAGCTGTTACTTCTACATCATAAGAATTTCCATGGGTTGGAATATCTCCCGGTGCAAGTAGTGCTATCTTATTAGCAAATTCTGTATAGTTTTCATTTGCATTAAGCTCCCTTGATTCTAGCAATGTTTGCACAATATCTTTTCCACTCTTTGTAATTCGTGTTATCTCCTGATATCCTTGATATCCATACAAAAAATACATTCCATTTCCATCTGGGGCTGTATAAAATAGTCCCTGTCTGCCTACATTTCCAATATAGCTCACATATTTTCCATCTTCCAATGTATAAATATCATTTACCCAATCAGCAAGGCAGGTGCCATGTGATATAAGCAACTCTCTTATTCCGTCCTGATCAATATCATATAAAGCCACGGAAATGCTAAAATCTCCGGAAATGGCTCCTGCATCTGCTATTACATTTTCGTATGCTGCGTACTCTGTCATATCTTTGTAATTCGTTGGATTTGATGCCATTACCTCGACATTTTGTCCTAATATTGAACTGGTTGTAATCAACAAACTGGCAACAATTGATATTTTAACTAAATTTCTATTCTTTTTCATAGCTATACCCCACTTTCACTCGTATACAATTCTGTTATTTACATCAAATTCATTACATTTTCAAGATGATCTGTAGTTCCATCACTTTCCCTTCTATTTGTTATCTTTTCTACACCCAAAACAGCATTAATATATCCATGTTTACATCTTATACTCTTTATTATACTTTTTCTTTTTCAAATACTCAATCATTAATCACCATTGAATAACTAATTGTTTTTTTCTTTCGTTACTGTTCAGACCCAATGTCATTAACTTAAGCAATTTGCTAATACTGCATTGATGAAAATATCAGCAGAAGGATTTGATTATGATAAAAAAGGGGATATTGAGGGATTAAGATACAATGTTTTACTGAAATTTGGGTATAACAAAAAGACAAAATCAATATTTAACATTGAAATTTGTCTAAAGATGAAATATAGTAATATATGAGTTAATGCTAATGTCTATAACAAAAACTCATCGGAAGTTTAAACCTATGCTGGCGGGCAAAGGTTCTTCCAGGTCTGATCGGCTCAATATTTCGAGCGATCAGACCTTTTACATTTATCTTTGTTATCCCATCGTGAATCCTAAAAAAATCCCTGCATGTTTTAAGCGCGGATGAATAATTCGCCTGATATTCATAAGCACGATCTTCCCGATCAATAGTTACATTTATGATTATGCTGGAACTGAAATTATATAGAATAACTCTTGCCCATACTTCCTGCACAATATAATCATATTTTTTTTGAGTGAAACGTTTTCAGACACATGGAATATTTTAAATCTCGGAAAGAGTTTTCCTCCTGCCATCTCAGATGATAAAGAGCTTTGAAATCTTCAGCTTTAAACTCTTCTTCTGGAAGATTCGTAGCAATGTTTTCATAAGAGCCATCATCAAGCTGTATGCGTAACAAACGTAAAGCAAGGTCATATTCCGTTCTTTGATCATTGAGATAATCCATCGGAGCATTCTGATAAATGTATCGGTATGAAGAGAATAGTTCAGGTCTGGAATATTTGCTTACAGCTTTAGACCTCGTCAGTATAAGAGAGATATCTTCATCAAAAGCTGGCAGGGTATCAACCGGATATCCCATCATTCCGGAAGCTCTTTTATCGTTACATCGGATAAGGAAGTACTGCCCCTTTTCAATCACATGGGCAAAGTTGTTGTAAGAAGTATAACCTCTGTCCCCAAAGAAAATGACTTTGTAGTGTTCAGGGATATCTGCAGAATCAACCATGGAACAAAAAGCAGAATACTCATTTCGCTTTCGGGCAGGCTGGACTAAAATATCAGTAAAACGCTTATCAAGTAAAGAAAACATAGCATTGATATGGATCTGATATGGATCTGGTTAAATCCTCTGGTAGATTTACCATTTGGTTCAAAATAGGTATCCTTATCTTCAGGGTTAAGGAAAATATCACAGGAAGAACCATCGCAGGCCCAGAATTCATATTTACCGTTATATAGTTTTTTAGGAAGTTTCCTGTTAAAAGCAAGAAGAAGATTCCGAAAAGCATCTTCCCTGATCTTTTTACGCTGTCTGTAAAAAGCCGCTTTGGAAGGTGCATCGATAGTACGTCCGAAAAAACGGTACAGTTCTTCCCTGATACAGTCAGCTTCCATAGTCAGAAACATCAGCATATAATCTTTAAAACCAAGTTTTCTGTTTCTGATAAAATCAACTCCGGGTTTGACAGCATATTTTTCCGGTGTTTTGGAAAGATCATTGATAGCAGCAAGTAAAATAGCTTTGATAGAATCTGAATAGTTCATAAATAAATACTCCTTTGATTAAGTAATTAAAAATAACAGTGCCTAATCAAAGGGCGTTATTACTGATTGATCAGTAATAACGCCGCATATTGAGGAGTATTTGTCAAGTAATATTTTAGGAAATATCAAGCAGGTATCAGAGAGAGCATTGCCCGTTTAACAAGCAACAATCTCTTAAGTTAATGACATTGCCTTTGAACAGTAACAAAAATATCGTACAGGGCTTTCTAATATATAATGTGTTTGCTGAATCCATTACAAGATAAGGTTGTGATATGCAAGAGACAAATCATCCTCATTTGCGCAGGAACAGTCGCTACTACCTATATCTTACCTTTCCACTCTCTGTGGAATTTTAATGACTCTTTTGCATACTCTATAGTAATCTGTTACTTCTTAATAAAATGCAATTCCAAGAAATACTGCAAATGCCAGTCCAATCAATGTAATACATACAGATGTGATAAAGATCGGTTTGTAGCTTTCTTTATGTGTCATACCACAGGCAGCCAGGCAGGTAATCACCATACTGTTATGCGGCAGTGTATCCAGACCATTGCATGCAATTGCAGCTATACGGTGTAAAACTTCAGGATTTACTCCCAAGTCCATATATTTTTGTGCAAATACTTCCATAGCGATTCCGATACCACCAGAACCGGAACCAGTTGCTCCAGCAATCAATGTGGTAGCACTTGCAAAAGAAATCAGTGGGTTTCCACCAAGGTTTGACAGCATATCTATCAGATTCTGGAATCCCACAGTTGATTTAACAACATAACCAAATCCAACAACTGCTGCAGTATTCATAATTACCATGCTGGCACGTTTTACACCGTCATCGATCAAATTCAGTTTTTTCGGAGTAGTATTCCAATATAAAATCACACAACAGAAAGAAGCTAAAATAATTGCAATATTTACATTTACCTTAAATACATTTAACAGAACAAATAACAGAACCATCGGAACCACAGATCTCCATGGTTTTACAGTCTCCAATTCTTCAAATGCTTTCATTTTTTCTGCAATATCAGGTGTAATTACAAATCCGTCATTATTTTTCTTTGCTTTTCTGAATTCATACTCCAGATAAATAATACACAGAATACTGCTGAAGACACCAGTTGCAATACCAAGACCGGAAGCTGCCATAGTATCTGTACCAAGATACTGTGTTGGAAGCACATTCAATATAGAAGGAGAACCCGGGAACATGGAACTGTTATACGCCAGAGAAGTATAAATAACACCCGGAATCAACCATCTTGGCAGATTTTCCTGTTTAAATACGCACAGGAAGATCGGATAAGCGATAAACATCAATGCCCATCCATTCACACCTATATATCCTAAGATCAGCACTGCAAGCATACAACCATAAATTGCTCCACGTCCACCCACTTTAGAATAGATCATTTTTGCAAATGCTGCTGCAGCTCCAGATCCTTCCATTATAGATGCAAATACGGTTCCGGTTGCAAAAAGCAAAAAGTTATTCTTCAGGAAATCAGAAAATCCTGTAAAATATGTATCTGTAATTGTATCCAACACAGACAAACCACTGAATATTGCTAAAATTGCAACACATATTAATGTTCCCACAACTGGGTTAAATTTACGATAGCAAATAATAATCAACACAACAAGTGCAACAATAATTCCCAATAAACTCATATCCATAGTTTTATCCCCCTACTGTATGTTTCCTGAAAGTTCAACCGGTACAGCTCCGCCAAGTTTTACGCTTGTGATAATCATTCCGTTTACACTGCCATCCTGGAAATGCAGCGTATAGGTATCGTAACCTGACATATTTAACCAGTACTGCTTTATAACCAATGTCTTATCATCTTTGAATGCATAAGAAAAGCTATTAAGAAAATGATGCGGATCATCAAATACAGCTTCCTGTGTAATCCAGTTTTCAAATCCAGCCTCTACACTTACCTGCTTGTCCTTCAGGTAAAAATTAATCAGCAGTACATTTTCTGTTTTTCTATTAATCTTTATGCTTTGAATTTCCCGGTCATTTTCTTCAAAGGAGAGTGTTTTATCAAACCATTTTCCTTCCAAACAGGAATTTTTTGCTCCTTCCGGATATGGAAGACACAAGTCATCCAGATATTTTTTCAGTTTTTTCTCTCCATCTACATCTGTTTCCAATGTTCCTCTCTCTGTCGGTATAAACAACTTTTCATTTACGATTTTGCTAATCAAACGGTTCGGATTTCCATTCGTATCACTTGCTCCTGCTGTGATTGCAACTGCCAGTTTTTTCTCTGGATTAACCACGATCACATTTCCGAAAGCTCCATAAACGCCGAAGGAATGATCAGCAGTGATCCAATACTGATATCCGTATCCACAGACTGGATATTTTTCTTCTGGAGTATCAATTTGTTTTCTGGTTGCTTCTTTAAGATATTCTTCCGGAATAAGTGTTTTTCCGTTCCATTTTCCCATATTGGCAAGTAATATTGCAATTTTCGCGATGTCGGGTGTTTTCAAATACAACCCCCATCCTCCGACTGTATTGCCTTCTGGGCTTTCCAACCATTCGATATCGGTAATACCCATTGGTTTCAAAACACGTTCTTTCATCAGTGCAAGCACATTTTTATGCATGGTTTTTGTAACCAGTGAAGACAACATATAGCTTGCTCCTGTATCATACTGAAAGACAGTTCCCGGATCATGAGGTAATTTGTATGTAAAATAATGTGTGATCCAGGAATCTGTCACTCCACGAAAACAGGTGCTTAATCTGCAGGAATTTGCTGCCATTGTTAACAGATTACGAACTGTCAGCTGATCGATTCGTTTATCATATTCTTCCGGCAAATACTCTTTAAAATAATCTATCACCAGATCATCCAGATGTAATTTTCCCTCGTCGATTGCAATCCCTACTGCAATACTGTTCATACTTTTCGAAAATGAATGAAGCATCTGCATAGGTTCTTCCGTATATGGTTGAATGCATTTTGAAAAAATCACATCGTTATCGCATACTACAGATATAGAATGAATATCTTCGACGAATGTCTCCAGTTCCTGTACCATACACAACAGATTATCTGAAGATATTCCATAGGCTTCTGGTTTATTTTTTATCATTTTGTGCTCCTTCTTTTAATATTATTGTATTAAATTCTTTCTAAACATTCACGTGAAGTATTTTCCACTATACTATCACAAGTTGTTTCTGGAAACAATTGATAGAATCGTCAAAAATTAATGTTCTGTTTTGGTAGAATTAAACAATTTATTTGTTTTGTTTTATGAATCATTTGATTCTTTTTCGAATTATAACATTCTCCATTGAATTAAAAAAATTTTTTTGCTATACTTGTCATATGATATTTTATTTATGGAGGTTACAATGAGCCTGGATCAACTAATCTATGAAAAAATCCCTTCACTATCGGCAGGACAACGAAAAGTTGCAGAATATATTTTAAATAATAAAGATGAATTCAGCTATGCAACACTAGCTAAACTCAGTAAGGATATTTCTGTCAGTGAAACAACTGTTATTCGTTTTGCTTATTCTCTTGGCTTTGACAGTTTTTCTGCCATGCAGCAAAAACTTCGTGAAGAAATTCTTTCTGTACCACAGCGCAATGTAGAGGGACAAATTCAAAATCAGACATTTTATCAAAAAGTTTTTTCCAGAGAAACGCAGGCACTGCAAGACTGGATCTCACATATAAATGAAGAGCTTCTGGACAAGACCGTAGAAGCTCTTCTGAATGCAGATCATATTCTGGTAACCGGAGCACGCTCTTCTTATCATGCTGCCAACTGGTTTGGGAATCGTCTGAACCTTTTACTTGGTAATACTCACATTATCCAAGAATTTTACGATCCTCGTTTTGATTTATTAAATCATATCACAGATAAAACTGTTGTCATCAGTATAGCATTTGCCAGATATACCAAATGGACGTATCGTTATGCGGATTCTGCAAAAAAAATGGGTGCAACCCTTGTCTCCATTACAGACAGTGTTTCCTCTCCTTTTTTTAATATTTCCCATTATACGATTCTTGCTGCTCCGGTAAAAGACAGTATGGGATTTAGTTCACCTATTTGTATGTATTGCTTATTTGATGCGATTATATCTAAAATCCATGATGAGCGAAAAGATATGATAGTAGAACGTTTAAAACAATATGAAGATACCTATCGGGATTTTGATATGTATTATGAGTAAAACAAAAGATGCTATAAAATTAATAGCTGGATACGTGCTAATTGTCTTGGCAATCTTGATGAAGTTTATTGCATAAAAAGCAAAAGACAGCAAATTAAAATAGGATATCATCTTTTTCTACAGAACCCTACATGACAGCAGACAGGACTTTTACCAATATCTTGTAAATAAAAACCGTCCATGGAAATACTATAGCAATCCTCGTAAATAATGCATTTAAGACAGTTCAGCAGAGTGCGAAAGACAAGGAAGATCTCTGCAGGCGTGCTGACGCACGGCTAAGATATCTGACGCAGAATTTCACACTCTGATGGGCTGGATTAAGATGCATTATTTTAGAGGATTGCTATAGTACAGGATTGAAATAAAATTGCGCGTCAAACTCTCATCATTGAAAAATAACGAAAATGCGACGCGCAGTTATTCAAAGGATGAACTGAATGGTACTTTTATTCTTCATCCGCATGATAAATCCCCACATAGCCCTGCGGTTCTACTCTGACAATCTGCTCGACTTCCTCTGTTTTCTCCGGGAAGTCCGCTTCTGTATGAAATCTCACACAGGTTCCGCAGGAAGAGCTTAAATCTCTTGGGACAGGCATGACTTCTGCACTCAGATTCATTGCCTGGCAGTTTCTTCGAAACTGAATAGCTCCATAATGGGAATAGAAGGTTGCTATATATGTGATCATTTTGTAAGTTTCAGCAGGATATCATCTCCCTGCTCTGTTGCCTGTACCTGATATCCCTGATGTGTTGCAAATCTGGATACATTTTCTTTTGCAACTACGTTATCAACCAGGATCTCATATTCTTTATCTCCGGATTCCATTGCATTCTTTGCACGGATCACTGGTTCCGGACAGGATAAACCTCTTGCATCTACTTTCTTCATTCGTCTCTCTCCTTTTAGAGTGTGTCTAAAAAATACTTTCCACAAAGTGAGCGTATTGATTGCTGAAATAATGTCTGCATTCCAACAATCAGGCTTCTTCTTTTCTCATGGAGTTCACTGCCGCAATTACAGCAACTACCACAATCCCAATAATAACTGCGATCTTTCCGTTTGCTGTAGGACCTTCACCGGAAGATGCCAGTCCGAAGTTATGGGCAAAGGCAGCACCTGCCATCAGACCGAGAACGGTCACAGCGGAGTCTGTATTTCCCTCGCCTGCAAGGATCAGCTGACGAAGCGGGCATCCACCGAGGAGAATACATCCAAAGCCTGCCAGATACATTCCCAGTGCGTTCCACAGTCCGTCTGTATGTGCGATCGGCTGTCCCGCAAATCCCGGATTGAAATAGGATGTTCCTGTAACTGCACCGAGGATCAGATTCATTACCAATGCTGTCACAAGAATTGCAGCAAAACCGAACAGTAATTTATATTCTTTGAAAAGTACCGCATCACGGATACCGCCGACCATACACAGACGTGTTCTCTGAGCCAGGATACCAACAATAATTCCTGCTGCCAGTGCAATAATGATTGCAGCATGTTTTGCTCCAGGTCCACCTTCCGGTTCTGTGAAATGGATAAATGCAGGTGCAGCTGCCAGTAACAGCAGCATCACGATCTGGAATGCCGGATAAATACTGCCTTCCAGCTTCGGCATCTTATAAGAACGTTTCAGTGTGTAACCTTTCTTCAGGAAAACAGTTCCTGTAAGAATACCGGCTACAAATCCAACAAGTCCAAACAATGCATTTCCGTCTCCGCCTGCCAGACGCAGGATCATACGGAATGGACATCCGAGGAACATCAAACATCCGATCATAACAAATGCACCAAGTGTAAATCTGGTCACAGGTGCAGAACCGCCTCTTGGACTGAACTCTTTCTTAGCAAGTGAAATGATACATGCTCCAAGCACCAGACCAATGATCTCCGGACGGATATACTGAACTGCTGCCGCTGAATGAAGTCCCAGCGCACCTGTGGTATCTCTCAGGAAGCAGGCAATACAAAATCCCATATTTGCCGGATTTCCAAAAAACACCAGAATTGCAGCGATCAGACCGATCACGCCTCCTGCCAGAACTATGGTTCCCTTTTCGTTTTTCATTTATTTCTTTCCTCCTTTTACACTATTTACTCTCAGCGTCTTTATTGCACTTGCTTTTGTGAGAGTACATCACTGACTTTTTTTGTTGTCAGCGCAATTTCTTTGTATCTATTTTATCATTTTTATGCTGAAATCACTAATTCATTATAATCGTATTTTATAGTTATTTATAGAAATCATTTATAAGTTGTGCTATACTACAGATAAGATATGATGTTAGGGTCAAAAAGTATTTTTTTCCTGACTTGATATCCACGAATTGCTATATATAAAAATCGGGGGATTTGTTGCTATGAATAAAATATATCTGGATCAGGCCAGTACGTCTTTTCCAAAAGCACCATCTGTGGCACAGACAGTTTATGATTATCTGTCAGGCTCTGCTGTGAATGTGAATCGTGGAGGATACCGGGCAGCTTATTCTGTGGAGGAACAGATTTTTGAAACAAGAGAACAGCTTCTGAGGCTCTTTCACTTTACTTCCGGAAAGGGTAAGAATGTTATTTTTACAGAAAATATCACTGCCAGTCTGAATGTTCTTCTGAAAGGACTTCTGAAACCCGGCGATCATGTACTTGTAACTGCCATGGAGCATAATGCAGTGATGCGTCCCCTTGTACAGCTGGAGAAACATGGAATTTCTTTTGACAGGATCCCATGCGCTTCTGACGGCAGTCTTCTGCTTGATAAAGCGACCGCACTCCTTCGTCCTGAGACTAAGCTTGTGGTCTGTCTTCATGCTTCTAATGTATGCGGAACTGTCATGCCAGCACAGGAAATCGGAGATTTCTGCAAAGAACATGGGCTTCTTTTTATTCTGGACACTGCACAGACGGCAGGAACCATTAACATTGATATGGAGAAATGTCACATAGACGCACTGGCATTTACAGGTCACAAGGGACTCAGAGGGCCACAGGGAACAGGTGGCTTTCTGATCCGCAATAAACTGGCAGCGCAGATTGAGCCTCTTATCAGCGGTGGAACAGGAAGCGCCTCTCATTCTGAAGAAGTACCGGCATTTCTTCCTGATCGTTTCGAGCCCGGAACTCCCAATATACCTGGGATTCTGGGACTTCATGCCGCACTCTGTGATCTGGAGAAACAGTCCATGGAAGAAATCCGCCAACATGAATTAATGCTGACACAATACTTTATAGATGGTATCCTGAATCTGGATCCTGAAGAAAAATTTCTGCGTATTATCGGTAAAAAAAATATTGAAAACCGTTGTGCAGTTGTATCCGTCCAGACCTTACATATGGACATGGCTCAGGCCGCCTTTGAGCTGGACAGTACTTATGGAATTATGACAAGAGTCGGCCTTCACTGTGCACCAAACGCACATAAAACTCTTGGAACATACCCGGAGGGTACTCTCCGTTTTTCTTTCGGACCTGAGAATACAAAGCAGGAACTGGATATTGCTTTAGATGCATTATCCGCATTACTATAACAATCCTAGTGTACCAACAAGTTGATTTCTTGAACAATCTTACGTCTAAATTTCTTATTTCCGCGTTGTCGTCAGTCGCCGTAGCCACCGCTAGCCTCTCTCCTCCGCCTTGAAATAAGAAAATTTATCCTGCAAGATTGTTTCAAGAATCAACTTGTCGGTACACTCGTACATCGTTTTCGTACATAAAAGGAGATTTTCACAATGGAATTTAAACAGTTAGAAGCATTCGTCGCTGTCGTGGACTACGGCAGCTTCTCAGAGGCGGCCCGCCGCCTCTATCTGACACAGCCTACGATCAGTGCGCATATACGTTCCCTGGAAGATGAACTGCATATGAAACTGATCATCCGTACTACAAAGAAAACAACGATCACAGCCAAAGGCTACCAGCTTTATGACAGTGCAGTCCGTATGCTGGAAATCAGAAATAACCTGCTTGAAAATTTTACAGGTGCCCACAAACATATGATAGATCTGGCTGCATCTACCATTCCTTCTTCTTATCTTTTGCCGGAACTGCTTGCTGCTTTCGGAAAAACGCACCCTGATGTTTATTTTCACTCCATACAGTCAGACAGTTCTGAATCCATCAGCCGGGTACTGGACGGAACTGTAGATCTGGCTCTGGTAGGCCAGAATACACGTGATGAGAGCTGCGTGTTTATTCCTTTCTGCCATGATGAGCTGGTTATTGCAACTCCTGTAACAGATCACTATCTTGCACTCAAGGACAGAGAAACACCCGCTGTTTTTCATGATTTCCTGAAAGATCCTATTATCCTCAGGGAAAAGGGCTCCGGCACAAAAAAAGAAATGGACCTTTTTCTGGAGCGCACAGGCATCACAACAGGCAATCTGAATGTGATTGCCCGCATGAATGACCTGGAAAGCATCAAAAAGTCCATTGTTAATGGTCTGGGAATCTCTATTCTTTCATCACGCTCTGTCAATGACCTGCAGAGGACAAAGCAGATTCTTGTCTTTCCGCTGGAGGAAGCTGCCCATAAGCGCAGTTTCTATATAGTCTACAGCAAAAACAGGATTCTGAACCCCCATGTAAAGCAGTTTGTACAGTTTATGCGAGACTATTATATGTAACTGTTATCTGCCGGCATCCAGCAGTTTCACAAACTCTTCCTCCGGCATCGGTTTGTAAAAATAATAACCCTGAATATAATCACAGCCGTTGTCTCTTAAGAACTCGACCTGCTCTTTAGTTTCAGCACCTTCCGCTATAATCTTTATATCCATAGTATGTGCCATTTCAATGATGAAGCGGATAATACTGCGTGTTTTGGTATTGGTTTCTATCTGCCGCACAAAACTCATATCAATTTTCATAATATCAAAGTTGTAATTCTGGAGCATTCCAAAGGAAGAATATCCGCTTCCAAAATCATCCAGGAGCAGCAGAATCCCTGCTTCTCTTAATGCCTCCAGAGTTGCATTTCTGTCTGCCTCAATGGCAGCATAGGAGGTTTCTGTAATCTCCATTCTGCACAGACCGGACGGCATGGAAGCATCTGCACATTTCTTCTCCAGCCAGTTCATGATCGTCTCATCATAGAAATCCATCCATGACAGATTAGTTGATACCGGAACTGTGATCTTATCGGACTGATAACGTTTCTTCTGAAATTCATTAACCGAATCCAGCACATACAGATCCAGTTCGGAAATATGTCCGCTTTCCTCCAGTGCAGGAATAAATACACCCGGCGAAATAAATCCCTTTTTCGGGTGGAACCACCGGATCAGAGATTCTGCTGATGCAATCTTTCCGGTCATTGCATCCACAACAGGCTGAAAATATACTTTGAACTGTCCCTGCTCAATCCCTTCCTCCAGTTCACCTGCTAATGTTGCTTTATCTATATATGTATTCTTCATGGAAGAATCATAAATCTTATATGACTGGACAAACTCATCTGTAATATATCTCTGGGCAATCTTTGCCCTGTCAATCATTCCATTCACAGACATTTTTTTCTTTTCAAGCATAAAAATCCCACATTTGACAGACAAATGAAGTGTTTTTCCTCCCCGGGTAAGTTTCTTCTGACACATTCCGGTAAGCATATCCAGATTGAGATTCTTACGTTCTACCAGACAGATAAAATGATCTGCGTCCTCACGTGCCGATACCAGAGGCTTCAGCTCTGATTTCCGGACATCTTCGTACACTTTGCGCAGCATCATATCTCCGATTTCTGTTCCAAAAAGCTCATTGACTGCCTTGAAATTCTTAATATCGAAAAATACAACCGCATATCCGGTTCTGTCTTCACTTTCTTTCAGGATCCGTTCCACATGACGGATAAAACCCTGTCTGTTATATCCGCCCGTCAGAATATCCTGTTCAAATTTCTCCGTAATATCCTCAACTGTAGCTACAATAATGTCAAAAAATTTATTGAGGTAAAAAAATGTATAGTTCTTTAAACATTTCTCCCCTTTTTTATTAAACTGATGAACAGAGAAAGAATATCTATCTTTCTCCTGCAGTTCTTTCCGAATGGTATCAAGACGCACACATTTTTCATATACGGATTTCTCATCATCCGGAACAAATTTCTTCATAACTTCAGTAACATAACCGGAATAACTGATCTCTTCTGCCAAAACCATCTCCATGGCACAGATACCCGGATGATCCAGTCTCACACAGTCTCTCTGCCCGTCAATAATCTCTATTCTGTCAAAATTCTTTCTGTACAGCATATGCGGAATCTGCTCTGAAAAATAGTTCTCTGTAATATCAGAAAAATAGATCAGTGCTTCCAGCCTGTCATAAGAAACGTTCCGGACCATCTCAACTGTGGTTCTGATCATCCTCAGACTGATTCCTTTTGCGGCATACACAGGACATTCCCATTGGATCATATCTTTTCCCTGTGTCAGACACTCCCTCAGATTATCTACACAAAATACCTTTCTGTACTGAGTTCTCACTTCTCTCTGCGGAATAGACTGACTGATCCGTTCAATATAAGAATCCAGTGGTTCATTTACATCTTTCAGCTCCAGTGAAGCAATCCTGCTGTTTGCCATAATACAGCTTCCATCCGAAATATTTACTGTAACTGAGGCAAACGCATCTTTTGCATGACGTATGATCTTATCCAGCTGTTTCAGATATTCATCATTGATATCCCGGATATACATCATGGCAATCTGGTCATCCGGTTTATATTCTGCACTTCTGATGACTTCCATACATACCCAGCGGTACTCCTGTTTTATCAGAGTTCTGTAGTTCAGGTAAATGCGTTCTCTGCCTTTCGCAAGTTCTCTTCTCAGATTATCTATACTGCAGAATTTCAAATATTCTTCCTGATCCTCTTCATAAATATACTTATAATCAGCCATCATTTTAAGGCTTTCAGAAAGACTTGGAAGCATGGAAACAGTACTGTCTTTTCCTCTTATAACTGTATAAGTATCTGTCGAGAGATTAATCTTGAGTATCCGGTGAAAAATAGATGATAACATTTTCATCGCATCCTGCAGGTCTCCCGTCATCTTATCATGCAGCGCAATCGTACTCTCAACACGATGAAAGACCGTCATTGCATCAAAGGGACGTGTGAAGTAATCACTTGCTCCAAGCCCATAAACCCGACGGATGCTATCTTCGGAAGTCTCTGATGAAATACAGATAACAGGCAGCATATCCAGCCATTGCTTTTCCTTCATAACAGCAAGTACCTGATAACCATCCATTACCGGCATGATCAGGTCAAGGAGCACCAGCTTAAAATCCTTATGGCATCTTTCAAGGATTTCAACTGCCTGCTTTCCATTTTCAGCTTCACAGATATCATATTTATCTTCCAGCATACAGGAAAGGATTTCTCTGTTTAATTGTGAATCATCAACGATTAATATCTTTAGCTTACTCATATAATGTATGCCCTTTCTTCTGTTATTATGGCTGTGTGAAAATTTAACCGGACAGATGTCAAAAACAGCTGCTCGGTTATGCATAATTCAAGTATATCATTCAAAGGATAAAAGTCAATAATTGGAAATATCGTTTTATCGCTGTTCACCGGTAATAATCGGATATACTACCAGTATATGATTCCCTGTTTTCTCTTTACAAAAATTCACATTGATATATAATACATAAACAGATCAAGGAGGAGCACAGGCTCCTCC
This sequence comes from Blautia sp. MSK18_10, assembly GCF_020553185.1. Lineage (NCBI taxonomy): Bacteria > Bacillati > Bacillota > Clostridia > Lachnospirales > Lachnospiraceae > Blautia > Blautia sp. MSK18_10. The sequence continues at coordinate 201,112 of NZ_JAJCGT010000001.1, forward strand.
TTGTCAGTCAGTTACAGATTTTTCTTCTTATAAATAAACCATGATGCTGCTACAGTAAACACCAGCAGATAAAGAAGCAGAATCCCAATACCAGTGTAATTCACCGCCTCACCTGATGAAATGCTTCTCATCAGATGGCTGGTCTGGGATAATGGCAAGGCTGATACAAACTTGCCTACAAATCCCGGAAGTTTCTCTGTTGAGAAAAAGGTGTTACACAAATATGCCATAGGCATAATGATATAATTGGAAAACCTCGGCACGTCTGCGTGGTTTTTTGCCAGAAAGGAGACCACCACGCCGATGGCTGAGAATACTGCTCCGTTCAGGAACATCACCAGAAAGGACCATCCGTTGAAGATCAGTCCTGTCTCAATAGGTGCTGTAAGAAGCAGTATGATTCCTCCTGCATACAGACCGCGCAGACTTCCCCCGATGATCTGTCCGGCAATAAACTGCCATAATGGTGTGGGGGAGATCATCACCTGATCAAAAGCCTTCTCATACAGTCTCTGTACGTTTAGGTTCTGCGCAATAGCGTTGAAGCTTCCGTTCATAGTTGTCAGTGATACCACACCCGGAATCAGAAAGTTCAGGTATGGCTGTCCATGAGAAGTGGTCTGGATTCCCATTCCGAATACGATCAGATACATTAGCGGTGCAATCATTGCCGCCAGTGTGATTTTATAGAAATCCCGGCGGAATTCTACCCACTTCTCCCATAATATTGTTATAATTCCCATACATTTTTCTCCAGATTATTCTAACTTTTTTCGCAACCTCCGCAGGGGACTTCCCTGATTCAGTTAATATCTGCTATTTTGAAATCAAATGCTTCCCGGCTCTTTCTACAAAGACATCTTCCAGTGTTGTCTCGCGAAGAGACGCCTGCCCTGTAAGCTCTTCCAGATACCGGATTGCTTCCTGTCGTGTATGGAAATAGTGATTCTGTGTTCCATCTGCTGTCATCTCGTCCACTGCATAAGCACCAAGACTCTCAATCAGTGCTGACGGAGTACTTACCTCCTCCAGCTTACCATGATCCATCAGTGCCACACGATTACAGAGACTCTGTGCTTCTTCCATATAATGAGTAGTCAGCAGGATCGTCAGATTTTTCTCATTAAGCTTACGCAGAAGATTCCACATCTGTCTTCTGGAAAGAGCATCCATACCTGCTGTGGGTTCATCCAAAAGCAATATCTCCGGATCTGTCAGTAATGCCCGACAGACCATCAGCTTACGCTTCATTCCACCGGAAAGCTTACGGACTGTACGTTTGCGAAACTTCAGCAGGTCACAGAACTCCAGAAGTTCTTCTGTTCTTTCTTTTATCTGCTTTCGCGGCATAAAATAGAGCCGTCCCTGGTATTCCATAATCTCATCCATATTCATATCCTGACGCATAGAATATTCCTGGGTGATCACACTGATTTTTCTTTTCAGATCAGGACGTTGTCTCGTAAGCTGCTGACCGTCTATGAGGATTTCTCCCTTTGTCGGAAGAAGAAGGGTTGAGAGCAGGCTGATGGTCGTTGTCTTGCCTGCTCCGTTCGGTCCAAGAAGGCCAAAAAATTCCCCTTTTTCAATTTTCAGGTTCAGGGAATCCACAGCTGTAAAATTGTCAAAGGTTTTTGTCAGATCTCTGGTTTCGATCATAATCCTCCATCCTGTTCCTTTGCAATGATCAGAGAATAATAGCCTGCATCATCCGGAATTTCTTCTACACTGTTGTAAATATGCTCATCCGGCATTCCACAGTTCTCCACCATACGGATATTGCGTCCGCTTTTTGCCAGAATTTCCTTTACCTGATTCATCTTTTTGCCGGATTTCATCAGCACATAGGTTCCCGGCTGATCCAGTTCACTGTCAAGACGGTGAACTGCAGGCTGTACATGAAGGGGCTGATTCCACTCTGTAAGCGGGATATTCAGGCGTGCTGCTGTTGCGCAGAAGGAAGTGATGCCACTTACCAGTCTTGTCTCATATCCATCCGCTTCTACTCTCTTCTGTACATATGAAAATGTTGAATAGATAGTCGGATCTCCAAGTGTCAGAAATACTACATTCTTACCTGTATCAAGTGCTGCTTCCAGCGCCTTGGCTCCTTTTTCATGGTTCAGTTCCAGTTCTGCCTTATCATGTGTCATTGGCATATAGATTGGCAGGAGTTCTTTGTCTGCAAGCTCAGGTACTGCCTGTACTGCGATCTTATATGCAACTGTTTCACGCACCTCTGCGCCCGGTACCGCAATAATATCATTCTCTTTGATCAGACGCACTGCCTTTAATGTCATAAGTTCCGGATCTCCAGGGCCAACTCCTACTCCGTATAAAATTCCTCTCATTACCATATCCTCCTATGATTTGCATATACATTTTTATGATATCAGAATTGCAGAAGCTGCTTCGCAGCAAAGCAATTCACAGATATTCATTTATTGTGCTCACTGTTCACTACGTTCTCAATGATGTTGCGTGCGGACAGTACCTTTTATTATACTAAAACAGGATAACTTTTTCAACAAAGTATTGACAATTAATTTCAATTGTGGGATGATGAAAATTATCGAATTTAAGTGAGGAAAGAAATATGAGAAAGATTTTTGCAGTTCTGGCAGCTTTGATCTGCTGTCTGTCAGTATGGACTTCTGTTCCTGCTGCACAGGCTTTCACTCTTGATAAAGAAGATGGGGAGTATTCTATCCAGGTAGAGCTGGAAGGCGGAAGCGGCAAAGCCAGTGTCACTTCACCGACTTTGATCACTGTGAAAAACGGCGAAGTAACTGCCGATATCCAGTGGAGCAGTTCTAATTATGACTACATGATCGTTGACGGTAAAAAATATCTCCCTGTCAATGAGGAAGGAACGAATTCTGAATTCCAGATCCCGGTTACCATTATGGATGAGAGCATGCCGGTAATCGCAGACACTACCGCCATGGGTACCCCTCATGAGATCAATTATACCCTGACTTTCTATTCCGATTCCATCGGTTCCAAAAGCCAGATGCCACAGGAAGCAGCGAAACGTGTTGTTGCTGTTGCACTTGTTATTATCGTAGGCGGTGGGATTCTGAATTATTTCGTAAACAAGAGAAACCGATGCTGAACCAGGCAGACACCTGCATCTCAGTTCGGTTAAGAAATACAAAAAAGCTGCCATACGGCAGCTTTTTTGTATTCTATAGCTTTATTCAGCCATCTCCACTTCCAGCACATAGTCTACAGGATCCGGCAGTACAGGATCCGGACCAAGGTCAACAAATGCGATATCCGGATAATCGCTGTGCACCCATAAAGTAGAGATCGGCACTTCATGTCCGTCATCCAGGGCACGTACTTTCACAATCTTATTCTTATCAAATCCAATCAGCGGCAGTGGTCCTAATGTATTCTCATAAATATGGACATAATACTTGTTTCCATTTCTGGTGATACGTCCGTAATCCGGTTTCGGGATATCTGCTGCCGGAGCGCATCCATAGATACTGTCATGGTTCTTATCCATCCAGCGTCCGATTTCCGCCAGGATCGCGGAGGATTCTTTCGGGAATTTACCTTTCGCATCAGGTCCTACATTCAGGATCATATTTCCACCTTTGGAAACACACTCTACCAGCTTCTTGATCAGCATGGAAGCTGGTTTGTAATAGTAGTCATTTGCACAGTAGCCCCAGTTATTGTTCATGGTGAAGCATGCTTCCCATACCATCGGATTCCCTTCTTTGTCACAGATTCCTTCCGGCGGGATGATCTGTTCCGGGCTTATAAAATCGCCATGATACGGTGTCGGATCGCATTCATACAGAGATCCTCTTCCCTCACCACTGACTTCCAGACGGTTATCAATGATGATTCCCGGCTGTAATCTGCGGACCATATCTATCAGTCTTGTTGCTCCCCATTTCTCGCCTCGCATATCGTCATAGGAAAAGTCAAACCACATAATATCGATTTTTCCATAATTTGTGCAGACCTCTTCCACCTGATTGTACATATACTCTATATAACGAGAAAAATCTCTGTTTTCATTACTGCATTCCGGATGGTTTCTCATAGGATGGATGCGGTCTCCGTAATGAGGATAGTCCGGATGATGCCAGTCAAGTAAGGTGAAATACAGACCGACTTTCAGACCTTCTTCGCGAAGAGCTTCCACATATTCTTTGATCAGATCTCTTCCTGCAGGTGTATTGGTAACTTTATAATCTGTGTATTTACTGTCAAATAAACAGAAACCATCATGGTGTTTTGCAGTCAGAACCACATATTTCATACCTGCCGCCTTTGCCTCTTTTGCCCACTGTTTCGGATTATAGTCTCTGGCATCAAATTCTTTCATAAACGGAAGGTATTCTTCCTCAGGCATCTCCTCTGTACTGCGTACCCATTCTCCTCTTGCAGGAATAGAATATAATCCCCAGTGGATAAACATTCCGAAACGGGCATCCTGATACCATTTCATACGTTCTTCATATTCTTTTCTGTTAAACTGATACATGATTTTTATCTCCTTTATGTAAATGCAAATTCAATATCCAATCCTTTACATCTATACAATAATGTAATCCGGCAATACCAGAAGATGCTCACAGGTGTCATCTCCGGGCATCTTATTTATCGCTCTGTTACATTAATCTAAGCAGCATATCCCCGGTTCCTACATTGTAACCGCTGGTCGCATAAATCCCATTCAGGGTTCCATTCGTCACAATAATCAGCGGAAGTTTGTCCGGATCTACGTACATACGCCTTCCCAGAGTATTGATAATCTCTGAGAAATCATCATAATAAATCTGAATATTTTTTAACTTTGCAAGTGCTTTGGACAGTGTCGGTGTCTCCAGTGCTTCTTTGCTTCTCACTACAAAAATAATCTGCTCTGCATATCCTGCGAAAGCCTCTTCCTGCTCCATCATTTCATTTAAGATATGCTCAGTAGGCTCTTTTTCTTCTTCCAGAAACATCAGGATATGTTTTCCGTCTGCTGTAAGGTCAGATGCTTTCAACTCTGTACCATCCTCAGTTTTCAGCATAAATTCCGGCATGGAAATATTCTCCAGCATATCCTCCAGATCTGCTTCCCTGAGTACCAGCTCAATCTCCTTTGTCTCTCCGGGCTGAATTTCAAAATGATATTCATTTGCAAACATATTTCCATTTGGGAGTCTGTTTGAAGTAAGAATCCTGTAGTTTCCGGATTCCAACGGCAGATTCAGGATCTGATCTTCGAAATTCTCTGCTCCCAGTTTCAGTGATGTATATCTTCCATTCTCCAGTTTTGCAATACTCCAGTTCTGGAAATATTTCCACTGTACAGTCTCTCCTGCTTTCAGGATCAGAGTACAGTTCTTCTCTGTTCTTGCAAGCACAGGAACGAATCTTCCGTTTTCCATATATTCCATAGAACGATCATGTGGATTCAGTCTTGCCGCTACTCCAAGAGTTCTCGCTATTGCAACAAACAGGATTTTCTTTGACAGGAAGCTTCCTGTACAGGTCCTTATGCATCCTGCCGGTGTTGTGATCACACTGGAACGCTCTTTCTCCGGTCTGGAAACAATTGCCTTCTCGATCAGATTCCAGATTCTGGAAGGATCATCTCTCAGCTCCTGTTTCTCAGCTCTGGAAAAATGCTTCTTAATCTCTCTTCTGTATTTCTGAAGAACTTCATCATCTACTCTTGGATTTAACACATAAGATACAAAGGTATCCTTTTTCATCATACCATGATATGGGATCGACAGTTCCAGATGTTCCTCCAGAACGTCACTGATACAGTCTGTTCTGTCTTTCTCTGTGAGAACCCCCAGGAGATCTTCTCTGTATGAGGCAGCAATGGCTTCTTCTATCCTGTTTACCTTTTTTCCCAGGAAACGTTCACATTCCGGATTTGACCAGTTTCTTACTTTCTGCTCTCTGTGTACATTGGCTGCTGCCAGACGCTTATTTCCCTTCGCCTTCTGTTCTAAAGTCGGCATGTCTGTGTTTACAGGTGCATCATGAGGAGCAAATATATCTGCTGCTGTCCATTTTTCTGATTCGCCGTCATTTCTTTTATCCTGCGGTACCAGACAAAGTTCACAGTTATCTTCTTTCTCAGTGTTCATAACTGTTTCCGCATAGAACCACTCGCCGTCAGAACACATTCTTGCGGAAATATGCAGACTTCCAAATCCTGTTGTCAGTCTGGCAGTTCCCTTACTGTCTGTTTTCTTCTCTGCAATCGGTGCATACTCTGAATAGTTCAGTACCTCAAAGGAAACCTCAGCTCCCTCTGCGGGTAACCCCTGCGTATCCTTTACTGTTACTGTAATTTCTTTGGTTACTGCATACCTCTTCAATTCATTCAGCATGGTCACCATACCATCTGTGCCGATCACCTCACCTTCCGGGATTTTGGCGTCAAACACACGTGAATGGATCATCATTGCTCTGGAAGAAGCGTTTGTAAACCATCCTTTATTCAGGATTTCTTCGGGCTCACAGGCTCCGAGGAAGTACCATTTGCCGTCACACCAGATCTCTACCCAGGCGTGATTGTCATCGCAGTGAGACCACTTCGGCGCATATACCTGACGGGCAGGTACGCCTACGCTTCGCAGTGCATTTACAGTGAATACAGACTCTTCACCACATCTGCCATTTCCTCTACGGTATACAGAAATCGCAGATAAAGTACGGTCATCTGTACAATGATAAGTAGCTTCTTCGGCACACCAGTAATTCACTTCCAACGCTGCTTCTCTGAAGTTCATTCCCTGTATTCTGCTTCCGATCTCTGCGCGGAAATAAGTTCTGCACTGTGCGATCTCCTCCTCATTTACTCTGTGAAACAGCACATAATTCAGGAAGATTTCTTCAGGAAGGTCTGCAACCTGCGGATTCTCTTTCCAGAGCCTCACACCATTCTCCGCATAGTCCAGAAATACTTCAAACGGATAATTGCCAATGTCACTGTACGGCATAAACGCATATAAATATTTACATGCAAGTGCCACTTCCTCTGTACATTTCTGTAATTTTTCGTCTACAGGCGCAAAAACCCGGGGCAGGCTCTTTGCCTGCTCCAGGTAGTTCTCTTCAATTCGGCCCCTGTTCTCTTTTAAAAAAACTCTCGGTTCTGCCATTATAATTCCTCCAGAACTTTCTTTGCGGCACGGATATTATCTACATCCGTACGCCATATCTCATATTCGCTCAGCATCGGAAGTCCCATATTGACTCCATCCTTGCGAAACTGCATCTCACTGTCAATGACTCTCTTTCCTGTCATATGATAAGCCCTGACTCCTGTAAGCGGATAAAGCTGGCGGATCACTTCTGCTCCCACGCCGCTTCCTGCCTGGATCGTGATACGTCCCAGACTCTTCTCTACCAGTTCCTTCAGCAGATCTGCCCCCTGCAGACATACATTGCGCTGGCCTGAAGTAAGGATCGTATTGATTCCCAGTGAGATTGCCTGTTCCATTGTTTCTATTGGATCCACGCATACATCAAAAGCTCTGTGAAGGGTCACTGACATATCCCCTGCCGCCTCCATCAGTTCTTTCATCTGTTCCATGTTTAATGTGCCATCCGGTTTCAGCACCCCAAATACAACACCTTCAGCACCCATTTTCCTGAAATCTTCTACTGCATGCTTTATCATGGAAAATTCTGCATCTGTATAGCAGAAATCTCCAAAACGCGGACGGATCAGGGCATGGATCCTGATATCCGAACGCTTTCTTATCTCATCAAAAAGCCACGGTCCCGGAGTGGTTCCGCCGATGATCAGGTTGCCGCAGAGTTCCAGCCTGTCTGCGCCTCCCTCAACCGCTGCCATAGCAGATTCTACAGAATCTACACAGGCTTCCAAAATATATTCTTTCACGTACTTGCCTCCATCTTTTTCATTTAAGCCAGACAGATCATCCATTCTGCTGACTGATTTAACCAGATCAGATAAGTCCCCCGAAGACCTACCTGTATCAGAACAATTTCACCCCTGCTCTCTCCAGTGTACTCACGATCGTATCATCTGGAAATTCATCCGTAACAATTCCGCTGATATCATCAAAGTATGCATATTTATAGGAATCGTTGAAATAGAATTTATCCTTTTCCATAACAACATATTTATGTCTGCTGCTGTACACGGCTGCTTTCTTTGTCAATCCGTCCTCTACCCCCAATGTAGTAATTGCACAATCAGTCATATCCACACCGCAGCTTCCTATAAATGCACGGTCAAAGCTATACTGCTTAATCACTTCTATCGTTGCAGCTCCCATAAATCCGTTTACTGTCTGGTACATTGTTCCCCCTGTACCGATTGCAGTAATAGACGGATTTGTGGCAAGGATCTGCAGGATATCTATCATATTGCTCACCACTACCACACGCATATTTGACGTGGCAAGAAGCTTTGCCAGCTCGATATTTGTGGTAGAAATATCAAGGAAAATCGTTTCGTTATTCTTAATCAGTTTAAATGCTTTGGCTGCAATTGTTCTCTTTTTGTCAAGGTTAAACTGGCGTCTGTCTACTACGTCTCTCTTCAGCGGATAATCCTGTGAAAGGATTGCGCCGCCGTAGGTTCTCTTTAACTTACCGGCGTTTTCAAGAATCTTAAGATCTTTTCGGATACAGTCTTCTGTGACCTGAAACATTTCACTCAATTCCTTAACCTTGATTTTTCCGTTTTCACGAAGACATTTCTCTATTGCGCTTTGTCTTTCCTCAGTAAACATAGCCCCTCTTTCCTCATCCATTCATGATGACCTGTATCTCTCAGTGAATCCTGTTTTCTTCACTGTTCATCTTCAGGTGTAATATTGTTATTTCGGAATTCCTATTCTGTAAGTTTTGGATAATGACATTTTACAATATGACCCGGTGCAATTTCAACAGGTGTCGGCACCCGTGTCTTACATTTTTCTGTACAATGTGGGCAGCGTGTATGGAATAGACATCCACTTGGCGGATTACTCGGACTTGGAAGATCACCTTTTAAGGTAATACGCTCTTTCTTCACTTCCGGATCCGGGATCGGAACTGCGGAAAGAAGTGCTCTTGTATATGGATGTCTCGGGTTTGCATACAGTTCTTTCTTTGGAGCTGTCTCTACGATCGTACCCAGATACATAACACCGATTCTGTCTGAAATCATCTCAACGACACTCAGGTCATGGGAGATGAACAGATAGGTAAGATTAAAGTCTTTCTGTAACTGCTGCAGAAGATTTAATACCTGCGCCTGGATAGAAACATCAAGGGCAGATACCGGTTCATCTGCAATGATCAGCTTTGGCTGCACTGTCAGCGCTCTGGCAATTCCGATACGCTGGCGCTGACCACCGGAGAATTCATGCGGGTAACGCTCTCCATGAGACGGGCTTAATCCTACAGTGCCGAGAAGTTCATGTACTTTCTTAAGGCGCTCTCCTGCACTCATGTTTGTGTGGATCAGAAGTGGCTCACCGATAAGATCCTGAACTTTCATTCTCGGATTCAGGGAACCGTACGGATCCTGGAAAACCATCTGAATATCAGAACGCAGCGGACGCATTTCTTTCTCGGAAAGTCTGGAGATTTCTTTTCCTTCAAACCAGATCTCACCGGAATCCGGTGTGATCAGATGATCGATCAGTTTACCTGTCGTAGATTTCCCGCATCCGGACTCGCCTACCAGCGAAAAAGTTTCACCTGGATAAATATCAAAAGATACATCATTTACCGCATGGACAAATTTCTTCTTGCTGAACATTCCTCCGTTTGCCTGGAATGTTTTCTTCATATTCTTTACTGATAATAACGGCTCGCTCACAGGTTACGCCTCCTTTCCGGTTTTGTTGAGCAGATGACATCTGCATTTTCTGGTACCTGCTTCGTTGATATCTGCAAGCTCCGGTTCCTGTTGATGACAGATATCCATTGCATATTTACATCTCGGTGCAAACTTACATCCTTTCGGCATTACGGACAGATCCGGTACGCTTCCCGGAATGGACGGAAGAGATTCCACACCACTTCCAAGTTTCGGTACAGAACCGATCAGACCCTGTGTATATGGATGTTTCGGATCTGCAAAAAGTTCCTGCACAGGCGCTTCTTCTACAATTCGGCCGGCATACATAACAACAACTCTGGAACACATTTCAGCAACAACACCAAGGTCATGTGTGATCATCAGAATACCTGTATTCTTCTTTGCCCTGATGTCCTCCATCAGCTCCAGGATCTGTGCCTGAATGGTAACGTCAAGGGCTGTAGTCGGCTCGTCCGCAATAAGAAGCTCCGGCTCACAGGACATTGCCATAGCGATCATAACACGCTGGCACATACCGCCTGAAAGCTGGTGCGGATAACTCTTTAATGTCATATCCGGTTCAGGGATACCTACTGATTTCAGTACTTCGAATGCTCTGTTGTGCGCTTCTTCTTTTGAGAAATTGTTATGGAGCAGGATTGCTTCTGTCAGCTGTTTCTCAATTCTCATACATGGGTTCAGAGAGTTCATCGGCTCCTGAAAGATCATGGCAACTTCACGTCCTCTGATCTTTCTCATACCTTTTTTATCTTCTTTGAGAAGATCCTTGCCATTAAGCAGGATCTCACCGTTGGAAATCTTACTGTTGCGTGCCAGAAGTTTCATAATGGAAAGGGAAGTTACGGATTTACCGCATCCGGACTCTCCTACCAGACCAAGAATCTCACCTGGCTGAATGGAAAAACTTACATTATTAACTGCTGTCACCCATGTTTTATCTCTTTTAAACTCCGTACGGAGATTCTTTACTTCTAATAATTTTTCTGCCATGGTTTCTTCCTCCTAGTTCATCTTTGGATCCAGGGTATCTCTGAGACCGTCGCCCAGCAGGTTGAATGCCAGAACTGTAAGGAAGATCAGAATACCAGGGAACAGTACCATGTGAGGAGCTGTATTCAGATAGTTACGTCCTGTGGAAAGCATGGAACCCCAGTCAGGCTCTGTAACGTTTGCACCGAATCCCAGGAAGCTTAAGGATGATGCAGCAAGGATTGCAGTACCTACACGCATGGTAAAGTTAACGATCATAGACTGGATCGTACCAGGGAAAATATGTACAAACAGGATTCTTGTGTTTGAACATCCCAGGGAACGGGCAACCTCTACATAAGGAGCCTGCTTTACGGAAATCGTCGCGCTTCGTATGATTCGTGCGAAGGACGGCACTGTAAATACCGCAACTGCGATCATAACGTTTACCATACCCTGTCCGATGATGGCAACAACTGCGATAGCCAGCAGGATATCAGGGAAAGCGAAAAGTACATCACAGCATCTCATAATCAGGGAATCGATAATTCCGCCGTAGAAACCTGCGATCAGTCCAAGAACAACACCGATAGCCGTACCAATGATCGTCGCTGTCAGCGCGCATGTAAGAGAAAGTCTGGTACCAACCATCAGACGGGAGAAAACATCCTGTCCGTATTCATTGGTTCCCCAGATGTGAGCTGCGCTTGGCCCCTGCATCATAGCTGTGTAATCCGGTGCCTGCGGATCATACGGAACTACATACGGTCCGATGATTGCCATTAAGATAATAAAAACTATAAATGCCAGAGAAATCACTGCTGTTTTTCTCTTCATAAATTTCTTGACAAATTCTTTGAACTTGCTCTGTGCCTTAGGGAGTTCTTCGGCAGCAGCAAGGTTAATGTTTGATGTTGTGTTCTTATCTGCCATCTTCTCTCCTCCTCTACTCATAACGTACTCTTGGGTTGATCACGCCATAAAGAACATCTACGATCAGGTTGATCAGGATATATTCTGTAGCAAAGAACAGAAGTAATGCCTGAACAACTTTGTAATCTCTCATCTGGATGGAGTCTACCAGAAGACGTCCAAGTCCAGGAATGGAGAATACTGTCTCTGCCATAACAGATCCGGAAAGGAGACCACCGATCTGAAGTCCGGCTACTGTTACGATCTCGATCAGAGAGTTCTTAAATGCATGGCGCATAACAACCAGTGATTCAGAAAGACCTTTGGCGCGTGCGGTACGCACATAGTCCTCACGCATGGTCTCAAGCATGGAAGATCTGGAAAATCTGGCAAGTACGGCCATGATTCCTGCTCCCATTGTAAGTGATGGAAGAATATAGCTCTTCCAGGTTTCCAGTCCACTGGTCGGAAGCCATCCCAGGCTTACTGAGAAAAGCTGGATTAATTCCAGACCTAACCAGAAACTTGGAACAGATATACCTGCGATTGCTATGATCATACCTACATAATCAAGAATTCTGCCATGAAATACGGCAGCGATGATACCGATTGCAATACCGATGATCGCAGCCCATATCATGGATGAGAATGTCAGCATGATAGTTGGTTTCAGTCTTGGTGCGATTGTCTCTGCTACGGTTTTACCGTTTTTGATAGAGTTTCCCAGATCTCCTGTAAAAAGACCTTTCATATATTTGCCATACTGTACAAGTAGTGGCTCATCCAGTCCCAGCTGTTCACGTACAACTGCCACATCTTCCTTTGTTGCATCCTGACCGGCTACCAGTCTTGCCGGATCACCGGGAATCATATGGATAAACATAAATACTACGAATGAGATAACCAGAAGCAGCGGGATCGTGCTTATCAAACGTTTACCTAAATAACGTCCCATATTTTTCCTCCTTATCATTTTCTTACCTGTTGTTTATATTTGATGCTTTATAGTCGGAGAACTGCCATAGTGAATCTTATGGCAGTTCTTCGGTTTGAACATCTTTGTCCTGTATTCACACTGCTGTATCGGCAGTATTTTATGGAATTGCTGCAATTTCAGATCAGGCAGCCAGATTTATGTTCTTCGCAGCCTGTTCTCAGACAAATTACTTACTGTGCTAAAGTTGCATTTGCGAAGTTAAATGCTCCGTCCGGAGATACATATACGCCAGACAGATAAGATTTTGTAGAATAGATGATCTGGTCATTGCCAAGGAATAACCACGGGCATGCTTCCCATGCGATCTTCTGAGCATCGCTATAGTATTTAGCCTGTTCTTCTTCGTTAGCTGTTGCAAGACCTTCATCCATATCTTTATCAAAATCAGCATCGTTGAAATATGCTGTGTTTGCACTTGTAGGAGGGCACATTGTGCTGTAAAGCAGGGAACGTAAAGAACCATCCATTGTGAAGTCAGATGCAGACCAGTTTACATACCACATATTGATCTCAGCATCTTCTTTGTCAACATAAATCTTGTCACTTACAGTTGCAGGCTCCATTGGCTGAACGTCAACTTCGATACCGATCTGAGCAAGCTGCTGGGAAATAAATGTCATACCTTTGATTTCCTGTGTTGTGTTATCGCCCCACAGAGTAAGTTTGAATCCGTCTTCGTATCCGGCTTCTTTCATAAGTTCTTTTGCTTTGTCTACATCATATGTGTAAGCTTCCTGCTCTTCATATCCGCCGATGATAGATGGAACTACAGATGTAGCCGGTTTTCCGTATCCGGAATACATTAACTGGATGTATGCATCTTTGTCAATCGCATAGTTCATAGCCTGACGTACTTTTACATCAGAAAGCTGTTCCAGATCCATGTTCAGAGTTACATATCTCATGATGTTAGAGTCTGTTGTAAGGATATTTACATCGTCTGTTCCTTTGATTGCTTCGATCTGGTCAGACGGTGTAGGATAGATGAAGTCTGCTTCACCTGTCTGAAGCATAGCTGTACGTGCACCTGCTTCCGGAACCTCTTTGATTGTTACAGTGTCAACGCCCGGTTTGTCTCCCCAATAATCATCATTGCGCTTAAAGCTTGTGTGGTCTCCCTCTTCCCATTCTGTACATACATATGGGCCGGTTCCGCATGGATGGTTCATGATATCATTGCCATACTCTTCAAGAGCTGCAGGGCTGATGATACAGAACTGTGTCAGACGGTTGATAAATGGTGCCCATGCCTGTGTCAGTTTGATAACCAGTGTGTAATCATCCGGTGTTTCAATGCTGTCTACACGAGGTGTTTCAGATCCGTCTTCGTTAGTTACGATAAATGTTCTTCTTTGACGAAGGTTGTTGTCTTTGTTAACTACACGATCGTAGTTTGCTTTAACTGCTGCTGCATTGAAGTCTGTTCCGTCCTGGAATTTAACGCCCTGACGAAGTTTGAAAGTATAAGTAAGAGAGTCATCGGAAACTTCCCATGATTCAGCAAGTTTGCCTGTTAATTCCTGGTTCTCATCAAAAGAAACCAGTGTCTCGTATACACCACGTGTAGCAGAGATTGCGTTTGTATCCGGAATGTTTGCCGGATCCATGGAGCTTACGCTTCCTTCGATTGCGATCACCAGATCATTGTCGGATGATTTGGAATCTTCATTTGTGGCTTTGAGAATATAGCCGTCATCATCTGCTGCAAATGCTGTAGCGGACATGGAAACTGTCATTACTCCTGCAAGAGCTGCTGCCATAACTTTTTTGTACATTTTCATAGTTTTCTCTCCTTTTCTTTCTGTACATTGTTACTTAGTTACAATCACGAAGTTAATTTTGGGTACAAAAAAAGTGTTTTTATATTTTTGCGTCTTTGCAATGTATAAAAATCGTGCAGCAATCCATTTACTTACATGCGCCTTTGCATCTTCATAAAAACACTTAGTTGTTTAACTTGACTCCAGTATAGCAATCTGTTGTCCTATTGTCAATTATTTTGTCGTATTTTATATTATTTTGGTGGTATTATACCAATATCTGACAATGAAATTGGTATAAATTACTATAAATTAAGGATTATTTATTCTTGTTTGGTATTATTTGGCTATAATCTGTACAAACAATAAGTCCTCTAAACCTTATAGTTGGTTCAGAGGACTTATGTTGTTATCATATCTGTTTCTTCACATGAACCTGCAGCTGATTGTACGGGATTTCAATTCCGTTTGCATCAAACGCTTCTTTGATCAGTTCATTAAGCCGCCACCTGGCAGGCCAGTATTTCTCCGTAGCCACCCACACACGCAGTCCCATGACCACTGCGCTCTCTCCAAGCTCATCTACAAACACCACCATTCCCTGGTCGTCTTTCGTATCTTCATCATTATGAAGGATTTCTTCCAGGATTGCTTTTGCTTTCTTAATGTCTGAATCATAAGAAATTCCTACTTTGATCTCCAGCTTACGAAGATCTCTGGCAGTTACATTTGTAATAATGCTGCCGGACAGCGTTCCATTTGGGATTACAATGTGTTTGTTATCTATGGAAATCAGAGTTGTATAACAGATTTCTATTTTGTATACAGTTCCTTCGCACCCATTCTGCTGTGCGATAATGATATAATCCCCCACTTGAAATGGTTTAAAGATCAGAAGCATGATCCCGCCCGCGATATTTGCAAGACCGCCCTGCAATGCAAGACCTACCGTTACACCAGCAGTACCAAGCAGTGCTGCAATAGAGGATTCCCTTACACCAAAATGAGTGGCAATGCTAAATACCAGCAAAATGTAAAGTACAATTCTCAACAGCGACCCTGTAAACTGGATCACACCTTTGTCTACAGACGCACGCTCCATGGACTTCTTTATGAAAGAAACAAACCACTGGATCACTTTGCGCCCGCCCACAAATACCAGCAATGCCATTACTACTTTCAGTCCCAGTTTCGTCAAAGCCGGAAGATAGTCTGAAAAATACTGCTTATAGCTGTAATATAAACTTTTTGCCTCCTGAATTTCCTGGTCCAATATTTTTCACCTGCTCTCTTATATTTTTGTCATGTATTATTTTTCTGCCCTTCTTTCATTTAACAGGCAGCTTTTCATATAATATCAGGGTTAAAAGATGTCTTTCCCCTGACTTGATATCTACGAATTACTCCGCTGCTTTGCAGATTCCGCAATTCTCATATAAGAGTAGCATAACATACCTCATTCTCTGTAACAATCAATTTTATTCGGGCAAAAAAAGAAAGCGGACAATATATCCGCTTTACTGACACAGGATTTCACGCTCTGATGAGCTAAAATCAATATGCATTATTTATAAGGATTGCTATAAGCGCAGAATAATACCCTCATTTCCCGAAAACAGAAAATAAATAATTAGTTGAATAATCAGTATCGCTGGAACTCCTGTCTTAAATTTCGGCTTTCTTGTTTTATGATGAAATACCTTCATACCGGCCAGAGCTCCCACCGACCCTCCGATCACCGCCAGAAATATCAGCTGCGCTTCCGGTATGCGCCACTGTCCGGCTTTTGCCCTGCTTTTATCCAAGCCATAGATAAAAAATGTGACTACATTAATGATAATCACATAAATATATAGAAGATTTGTAGATGTCATCTGCACCTGCGAATTCCTTTCTTTAATCTTAACATGCCAGACCTGCTATCACTGATTCAAAATCCTCATCATAACCATCATATTTAAGTTCCAGAGGTTCTTCCACATCAAGGCTTAATACTCCGAGAATAGATTTGGCATCAATAAAAATTTTTCCTTTAGATACAATGTCAATATCAAATGGACATCTGACTGCCGCACAGACCAGTTTCTTTGCTGCCTCTACGTCATTAATCTTAATTGTCTTATTTGCTGTTGTCATATTCGGTAATCTCCCTTCCCTTTTGGTCTCCGTCCTATTGTCAGGACTTTTATATTGATTTTTTGACCCAGTCGTATTATACTGATTCACACATTGATATACAAACGTTATTTTTCTATATCAGATATTCTATTTTTATATAGCATAAGGAGCCGACTGTATCATGATTCTTGATTATTATCGTATTTTTTACTATGTTGCCCAGTATAAGAGTTTTTCCAAAGCAGCCGACGTTATGGGAAACAATCAGCCTAACATTACCCGGTGTATGAACATTCTGGAGAATGAACTGGGATGTAAACTTTTTATCCGTTCCAATCGCGGAGTACAGCTGACCATTGAAGGAGAAAGACTTTTTGAACATGTATCAATTGCAATAGAACAGCTTGTATCAGGAGAAAATGAACTTCTCAAAGATAAAGGTCTGGAAAGCGGACTTGTAAATATTGGTGCCAGTGAAATCGCACTGCGTTTATTCTTGCTGAACGAACTGGAAGTCTTTCATCACCGTTATCCACATGTAAAGCTGAGGATTTCTAATCATTCCACACCACAGGCAGTTCAGGCACTGGAAAACGGTCTGGTAGACTTTGCAGTAGTTACCACACCTGTCGCCCTGAAAAAACCGCTTCAGAGAATTCCCCTCTATTCTTTCCGCGAGATCCTTATAGGCGGAGAGGAATATGCGGAAACAGCTTCCAACAAACACTGTCTTCAGGATCTGCAGGATATCCCTCTGATCGGGATTGCTCCCGGAAGCAGTACAAGAGAATTATATACACAGTATTTTATGCGCCATAACCTTCCCTTCTCACCTGATATGGAAGTGGCAACTACTGACCAGATCTTCCCTATGGTGCAGCACAACCTGGGAATCGGATTCTTCCCTGAAGAGCTTGCTGCTGAACATATTGCTCAGGGGAAAATCGTCCAGATTCCCATTGAAGAGCCTCTTCCTGAACGAAAGATCTGTCTGATCCGCAATGTAAAAAGGCCACAGAGCATTGCAGCACGCAGCCTTGAAGAACACCTCACATCACACCGGGAAACAGAATAACTGTTACTGCAGACAGCAGTACCCCAAAAAACAGGGATCACTCCTGCAGATATCCGGTCTGCAGTGGTAATCCCTGTTTTATTGATGTTATTTATTTAATCCTTTCATGGATAAGCTGATACGTTTTTTCTTCATATCAACTCCGATTACTCTTACATCTACGATATCCCCTACACTCACCGCTTCCAGAGGATGTTTGATAAATCTCTCTGTCATCTCGGAAATGTGCACCAGACCGTCCTGATGTACACCGATATCTACAAATGCACCGAAATCAATAACATTACGGACAGTTCCCTTCAGCACCATTCCTTCTTTCAGATCTTTCATTTCAAGAACGTCTGAACGAAGGATCGGTTTCGGCATGTCATCACGAGGATCTCTTGCCGGTTTCTCCAGTTCCTTTACAATATCACGAAGTGTGATCTCACCGATTCCCAGTTCTGCTGCCATCTTCTTATAGTCTTTTACCTGCAGGGAAAGTCCAAGGAGATTTCCTGCCACAACATCATTTGGCTTATATCCAAGTCTTGAAAGAAGTGCAGATGCTGCTTCATAGCTCTCAGGATGTACACTTGTTGCATCCAGAGGATTCTTTCCACCTGAAATACGCATGAAACCTGCACACTGTTCAAATGCCTTCGGTCCTAATTTCGCTACTTTGAGAAGTTCTTTTCTGTCTGTAAACTGACCATTCTCTTCTCTGTAAGCTACGATATTTTTGGCAATTGCTTTGCTGATACCGGAAATATACTCAAGCAGAGATGCAGATGCTGTATTTAAATCTACACCAACTTTATTTACGCTGTCTTCTACAACGCCGCTTAATGCTTCATCCAGTTTCTTCTGGTTCATATCATGCTGATACTGACCCACACCGATAGATTTCGGATCGATCTTAACCAGTTCTGCAAGCGGATCCTGTACACGTCTTGCAATGGAAGCCGCACTTCTCTGTCCTACATCAAAATTCGGGAATTCCTCTGTAGCCAGTTTGCTTGCAGAATACACAGATGCTCCTGCCTCATTTGTGATAACATACTGCACCTTTTTTTCCGGGATTTCTTTGAGCATATCTACGATCACCTGCTCGGATTCACGACATGCTGTACCGTTTCCTACTGAAATAAGGGATACACCGTATTTTTCGATCATACCTTCCACTGTATCCTTGGCAGCACGGATCTTTTTCTCAGTAGTCGGAGCTGTGGGATAAACAACTGTTGTATCCAGAACTTTACCTGTTGCATCTACAACTGCCAGCTTACAGCCTGTACGGAACGCAGGGTCCCATCCAAGTACGACTTTGCCTGCGATTGGAGGCTGCATCAGAAGCTGTTCCAGATTCTTGCCGAATACATGGATCGCACCGTCTTCTGCCTTATCAGTAAGGTCACTGCGGATTTCTCGCTCGATAGCCGGTCCGATCAGACGTTTGTAACTGTCTTCTACAACTGCTTTCAGAATCGGAGTTGTATTCGGGTTATCTTTTTTGATCACTCTCTTATTCAAATAACGAAGGATGTCTTCCTCCGGTGCATTTACTTTAACAGTGATAAATTTCTCTTTCTCACCACGGTTTAACGCAAGAATACGGTGTCCTGCCAGTTTCCTGATCGGCTCCTCGAATTCATAATACATCTCATATACAGACTGAGTTTCCGCATTCTTTGCTGTGGAAGAAATACTTCCGTTCTTTGTTGTCAGGTTACGGATGTAGATACGATAGTCTGCTTCATCGGAAATACGCTCTGCAATAATATCTTTAGCTCCGTTCAATGCTTCTTCAACATTCTTAACACCCTTTTCTTCGGAGACATACGCCCTGGCTTCCTCTTCTACCGGCTTGTCTGTCATCTGCAGAAGAATGATATCTGCCAGTGGTTCCAGCCCTTTCTCTTTGGCAATTGTCGCACGGGTACGACGTTTCGGGCGATATGGTCTGTATAAGTCCTCTACTACAACCAGTGTCTGGGCATCCAGAATCTGTTTCTTCAGTTCCTCAGTCAGCTTGCCCTGGTCTTCGATGCTCTTTAATACCTGATTCTTCTTATCTTCCAGATTTCTCAGATACGTCAGTCTCTCAAAGAGTGCACGAAGCTGCTCATCATTAAGGGAACCTGTTGCTTCTTTTCTGTATCGGGAAATGAATGGGATGGTGTTGCCTTCGTCAATTAATTTGACTGCGGCTTCTACCTGCCATTTCTCCACCTTCAATTCCTGTGTGATTACCTGAATAATATCCATTAATTTTTTATCTCCTCTTGTTGCTTTTCAGAATGCAGATGCGTGTAACTGACCCTTGCATCCACATTGTTTTTCTTCTATAGCATAAAAAACGCTCTTGTGATAGGGTATCAATCTGGCGTTCATTTGTCAAGTGTGGGATTGATTCTGCCAATATGATACATACTGCCGGAATAACATTAGCCAAAATATTCATCCAGCTGTCTGATAAACTCTTCCGGCACTTTCCGTTCAAACGGAAAAATTTCGATGTTTCCCAGTCTGTCCGCGATATATCCCAGTAAGATCGCGCTTCTCTCCAACGACCAGTCCGACAGAAGTGCAATGGTATCATGACGTGTATGCATGCCAAATCCATCCCTGTTTAATGTCATAGCCGGAATACCTTTCCACGCAAAGGTGTTAGAATCGCTTCCCCAGATCTGATTCTTTGTAGACATGCCGATTCCTGTCTCATGAGCCATATATATGATCATATTGCAGATTGACGCATCACCTGTCACTCCTACAACCGTTCCGCCCACAAGCTGTCCCGCAAGGTCTACATTCATATTGAAACGATGAACCTGCAATTCTGACTCATGTTCTTTAATATAGTTCTGACTTCCAAGCAGACCTTTCTCTTCTGCACCAAACCATACGAATTCCATTGTTCTGCGTGGTCTGTGTTCTTTGAAATATCTGCAAAGTTCCATGATGATCGCGGCACCAGACATGTTATCGTAAGCACCAGGACCCTCTGGTACGGAATCATAGTGTGCAGTAAGAGTCAGGATCTCCTCTGCTTTATCTGTTCCTTTGATTCGTGCCACTACATTTCGGGATGTACGTGTCACTGTCTCCTGTTCTACGGACAGGCAAGCCTTAGCTGCCCCTCTTGTCACTAGTTCGACAGCATCTTTATAATGAATGCTTACACCCGGAATTCTGTTATCGTAATTTGCCGCTTCTATCCCGGCTGCTTTTTTCTCTTCACCTGGCAGATTCTTCGGTAAGCTGTATGCACGCGGTGTCAAATCTACGCCCTCGTCCAATGGGGAACCGGCAATACTGATAAAACCGGCTACACCTGCTTTCACCAGTTTCTGGTACAGTTCCTTTCTTACCGGGTCATTTACCATAACAATTTTTCCTCTGGCATTTGCGAGGCTGATCTCATCAGCATTCTCCACATACAAAAAAGATTCATTCCGTCCATTCTCATCTGTATTGGCACATCTTCCATATCCGGTTACGATGTATTCTTTTGCATATGGTTCCGTTATCGTAAGCTTCGCCTTTTTTACCTGAAAAGTTTCAAAACAAAACTCTTCCAGATGGTTCTCCACACCAAAACTATTCAATGTTTCCTGAATAATCGTTGCTGCTTTTTCCTCTCCTACAGTTCCTGCCTCTCTGATATAATCAAACTCCGCCAGAAACTCCATCTGACGTTTTCCACTGATTTCATTTGTGTTCATAATTGTAAAAACCTTCCTCAAATATATTTATGCTACCAGCAATTATTCTTATTATACCATTTACGTATAAGCTTTTTCCACCATTATAAATGAGAAAATTCAGTAAAACCAAATTAATAAAAATAAAAAAGACCTTTATCAACATTTTTACATTGTGTCAGTTAAAGGTCTTTCATATTATGATTTTATTTCAAGCTATTGAAGTATTCATCCCATGGTTTTGGTTCGTTATCTTCTTCCTCTTCCGGAATTGTCTGACTCTGCAGGCTGTCCTGTACTTCTTTACTCTCTGAAGAATCATATGGGTTATCCTGTGTCGTTCTATTATTTTCCACAGAACCATACAAACTATCCTGGGTATTCTCACTTGCTGCATTATTCCGCACTTCTTTGTTCTCATCCGAAGCCACTGATGAATCACCTGTCACACTCCAGAACTGCTGCGGATGCGTCTGATCTTCCTGTGGCTGTTCGTTCTGTGAATAGCTGTCAAACATGGGATTCACATAGTCTCGTGCCACACGTTCTTCTTCCTCTTTCTGCACTTTAAGCTCCCCTGTCAGATCACGATAGAACATTATTTCTGTCATGGCCATATATGGAAATATCCACAAAAGTGCAATATAGAATGTAAAAACAGAAAGAAACATCAATGGGATAAAGCTTATCTTCAGCATCAGATATCTTCCGAAGTTTCCATGCATCATCTCCAGACTCTCTTTCATAGCCTCTGTACTTTTCAATTCCAGCTTATCTGCCAGAATATAATAAGTCATCTCCAGAGGAATGACCAGAATCTGATAAACAATCATTCCTACGATCATCAGAACAGCACCTGTATACAGCCAGGTGATCAGCACCTCCACAGAAGCATCTTCACCCGGAAGATTCGCATTACTGTAAATCGTATAGGGCAGCATGGTAAGCAGATTCAGTACTGCCATAAAAAATCCGGCAACGATCACTCTGTCCGGGTGATGTCTGTAAAAATAAAACAGATCATTTAATGAATATGCTTTCCCTCTGGCAATATTCAGATACATATAATTCATACCTGCCGCGACCACATTGATCAGCAGAGTCAGAATAAATGTAAATGCATACGACAACACAATATCAATTGTTTCCTCTCCCGGAAATAAAGCCGAGGATATCATGCTGCTGATCAGAGCCAGTGCCTGAACTGCAACAAATGCCAAGATCAGTATCCCATATTTTCCTGACATGGCCTGCTTCGCATAGTTTTTTAATTCACGTCTCGATGTCATGTAATTCTCCTAAATCAGTCTGCCAGACCAAAGGCATCATGTACTGCATTCATTGCGCGCACGCCGTCCTTTTCATTGATCAGAACTGTCACACGAATCTCGGATGTAGAAATCATATTGATGTTTACACCCTCATTATAGAGGCTCTCAAACATCTTTGCAGCTACTCCGGGATTACTCATCATTCCTGCACCTACGATGGAAAGCTTCGCAATATTTCTCTCAGAATGAAGCTCTGCAAATCCAAGTCTTGCCTGATTTGCATCCAGAACTGCAACTGCATCATCCAGATCATTTCCATCGACTGTGAAGGAAATGTCCTTTCTGCCCGCACGTCCGATAGACTGCAGGATCACATCTACATTAATATTCTTCTTCGCAAGGGTATCAAATAATTTAAAAGCTACACCCGGCTCATCCTTTAATCCGATTACCGCAATTCTCACTGCATCTGTATCCAGCGCAACACCGCTGATCAACATTCTCTCCACTGTAACTTCCTCCTTTACCACAGTTCCTTCACTGTTGTTTAAACTTGAACGTACCACAAGCGGCACGCCATATTTCTTCGCCATCTCCACAGAACGGTTGTGAAGCACACCTGCCCCGAGAGTCGCAAGGTCAAGCATTTCATCGTAAGTGATCTCTTTGAGCTTTCTTGCTTTCGGAACCTTACGCGGATCTGCTGTGTAAACACCATCTACATCTGTATAGATTTCACAGGCATCTGCATGAAGAGCAGCCGCAAGAGCAACCGCTGTTGTGTCAGAACCGCCTCTTCCAAGAGTCGTATAATCATCATACTTGTCAACTCCCTGAAAGCCGGTAACTATTACAATCTTTTTGCTGTCCAGCTCTCTTCTGATACGCTCTGTATCAATTCTTTTTAAACGTGCATTTCCATGACTGCTTGTCGTATGCATGGAAACCTGAAAAGCATTCAGGGAAACCGCAGGAACTCCCAGTTTATCCATCGCCATTGCCATCAGTGCAACAGACATCTGTTCTCCGATGGTAAAGAGCATATCCATCTCTCTTTTCGGCGGTTTCTCATTGACATCCCTTGCCATAGTGATCAGTTCATCCGTATATTTCCCCATTGCGGACAGAACGACAACCACGTCATTTCCTTTTCTGTACTCTTCTATACAGCGGTTGGCAACATTAAAGATACGTTCTTTATTTGCAACCGATGTACCGCCAAATTTCTTGACAATCAACATTGTTTTACTTCCTCCATAATAAGTTTACAGGAAAGAGAAGATTCTCATATCTTCCCTTTCCTGTTCTGTTTACAGTAATCACTGTACAAATATTTATCTGAAGTATTGTATCAGTGTCCACCTTATCAGGCACACTATATGATACACGAAATCTGTCAGTTTATCAATCTTTAACTCGAATCTTTGCAAGTACCTGATCTCCGATCTGAGCCAGTTTCTCTTCAAATGCTCCCTGTGTCATTTCATCAGTGATAAATGCACATTCCTGTGGAAGCTGTCCCAGGCTGATGATCTCAACATCACCAAATACCTTCTTCGCTTCTTCTGTTGCTTCTTTTTTGATTCTCACAAAAAATCTTCCTGTCACTTCATCCAGTGGTTTCAGTACTGCCGGAGTGCTGTTCCAGTTTGTCACAATATTAACATGGAGATGTTTTGCGGCATCCACAATATCACCAACTACAGCACTTGCTGTAGGCAGTTTACCTGCACCGCTTCCATAGAACATGGCATCTCCAAGCATATTTCCATGTACAAATACTGCATTAAACACATCATTTACACTGTAAAGAGGGCTGTTCTGGCCGAGCATAAACGGTGCTACCATTGCATAACAGGTTCCGTCTGCCAGTCTGCGGCTGGTTCCAAGAAGTTTGATGGTTCTGCCAAGCTTCGCAGCATACTCCATATCTTCAGGTGTGATCTTTGTAATTCCCTCTGTATAAATATCTTCAAAATCAAAATATCTCTCATAAGCAAGAGAGGAAAGGATTGCGATCTTACGGCATGCATCATATCCTTCCACGTCAGCGGTAGGATCTGCCTCTGCATAACCCTTCTGCTGTGCTTCCTTTAATACAGTGTCAAATTCACAGCCTTCTGTGCTCATCTTATAAAGCATGTAGTTGGTAGTTCCGTTCAGGATACCTGTCACTTCGTCAATCTCATCTCCTGTAAGGGAAGAATTGATGACACGAATGATCGGGATTCCGCCGCCACAGCTTGCTTCAAATAAGAAGTTAATGCTCTTTTCCTTTGCAATATCCATCAGCTCGCGGCCATGCTTTGCAACCAGAGCCTTATTGGAAGTGCAGACATTTTTTCCTGCCAGAAGTGCCTTCTTTACAAAAGTATAAGCAGGCTCCACACCGCCCATAACCTCTACTACAATATCTACTTCCGGATCACTGACGATCTGTTCATAATCATGGACCAGAACCTTCTCTACCGGCTGTCCCGGAAAATCACGAAGATCCAGAACATATTTTACATGAAGTTCCTGTCCCGCACGTCTGGAAATGCTCTCTTTATTTTCATTTAATACTTCAAATACGCCGCTTCCAACTGTGCCATATCCTAAAATTGCTACATTGATCATTTTCTTTTACTCCCTGCCTAATATTTTCAGATAATGAATTCCTTCATTCTGTTCAATCGTCTCTACCATTGCTTCTGCATCTCCCTCGCCCGGAAGAATGTCCACACTCAGAGTAAGTGTGGCAATCCCATTGATAGGAATACTCTGATGAATGGTGAGAATGTTTCCATGAAACCGTGCAATCGTCTGCAGGACAACCGACAAAAGCCCCGGTTCATCATCCATCTGGATAATAAAGGTGATCGTCTTTCCCCTTGTCTCTTCATGAAATGGAAAAATATCATCTTTGTATTTGTAGAAAGAGCTTCTGCTGATTCCTGTGCGCTCTGCTGCATCCTGTACAGTGTCCACTTTGCCGGAGTCCAGAAGCTTCTTTGCCTCCACCACCTTCAGCAGGACTTCCGGAACTGCTCGTTCCCTCACTACAAAATATTTCTTTTTCTCTGTTACTGGTTTCTGCATATCAATTTACCTGTCCGTTCTTTAAAGACATTTGTTTTTACACACTGGATATATTATCACACCACACAAAAATACGCAAGAAATATATTCTGCTGAATCATTGTGTAAAATCATTATGCCTCAACACGAAAAAGGCTGTCCTGATTTCAGACAGCCTTTTTTATTCTTTTATTTCTTCAGTGCGATCCATTTCAGATATGCATTGATGAAAATATCAATTCCTCCGTCAAGTACTGCATCCACATTTCCGGTCTCCTCGTTTGTACGATGATCCTTTACCATGGTATATGGCTGCATAACATAAGAACGGATCTGATTTCCCCATCCGATATCTGTCACCTCACCGCGGATACCAGAGAGTTTTTCCTCTGCCTCCTGCTGCTTGAGAAGATACAGCTTGGCTTTCAGCATCTGCATGGCTTTATCTTTATTCATGTGCTGAGAACGTTCATTCTGACACTGTACCACGATTCCGGTAGGATAATGTGTGATACGGATGGCAGATGATGTCTTGTTGATATGCTGACCGCCGGCACCACTGCTTCGATAAGTATCAATACGGATCTCATCGTCATTGATCTCTACATCCAGATCCTTCTTGATATCCGGCATAACATCACAGGATACAAAAGATGTCTGTCGCTTACCTGCTGCATTGAAAGGAGAAATACGCACCAGACGGTGAACTCCCTTCTCTGATTTCAGATAACCGTAAGCATTTGTTCCGTTTACCTGGAAAGTAACCGATTTGATACCTGCCTCATCGCCGTCCAGATAATCCAACACTTCCAGGGTAAATCCTTTCTTATCTGCCCAACGACTGTACATACGGTAAAGCATACCGCACCAGTCACAGGCCTCTGTTCCGCCTGCACCTGCATTCAGCTTAATGATAGCATTCTCACTGTCATATTCTCCGGAAAGAAGTGTCTTGATACGGATATTGTCAAAATCCTTCTGAAACTCATCTAGCATTTCCTGAATCTCAGGAATCAGTGCAGGATCGTTCTCCTCATATCCCATCTCGATCATGGTTTCCATATCTTCCATCTGTGTAACCAGATTCTGATAGGTCTCCATGTCATCTTTCATGTCTTTTAATTCTTTCATTTTCTTCTGGGAAACTTCTGCATCATCCCAGAAATCAGGCGCTTCCATTTCGCGCTCTAATTCTTCGACCTTCTGCTCTTTGTTAGCCAGGTCAAAGTGAATCCCTCACTTCCACTAATGGTTCTGTATAAGTCGCAAGAATGCTCTTGAACTGGTCTAATTCAACCACAGCTTCACCCACTTTCTTATTATAAATATTCTCTGTCGGACTCCCTGTGGATAACCGACTGAATTGCTATAGATTATAGCAGTCCTAGTAAATAATTCGTTTAAAATAATACCATATCTTTAAGCAAATTACAAACAAAGAATTACCCACAGCGTGAAATGATCATTTATCATAACAATCATTTCACACTGTGGGTAATCATACTTTACACTGAATTACGCATAAAGTCTGTGTAATTTATGAGAAGAAGCTCTCTGCAACACTTATATCTGCAATATATCCCACTGTTCCTGTCATATAGATAGTTCCGTCCTCTTCCATATCGATCTGTATCATTCCGCCCGGCTGATTTACATTAATACGGGATTCCACCAGTCCCAGCTTATAGGCTGCCGCTGCCGCCGCACAGCTTCCTGTTCCGGAAGCCTTTGTATATCCGGAGCCTCTTTCCCAGATTTCAATCTCCAGATTTCCCTTGTCGACCTGACGGCAGATCTGCAGGTTCATTCTCTCCGGAAATTCATCTGCATTCTCCACATAAGGTCCCAGATTCTTTACAGCTTCTGCACTTACATTGTCTGTAAAAATAATGCAGTGTGGATTACCAACTGTCAGGCAGGTAGCCTTGTATTCTTTTCCATGGAATACGAAATTCTCCTTAATTACTTCACGAACTTCACCGGAAACAGGGATATCGCTGGAGATAAAAGATGGTTTTCCTATGTTTACTTTAAATTCCGTTGCCCGGCTGTTCAGGCATTCCACATGAATCGTGCCTGACATAGTTTCAATGTCAAATTTTTTCTCAGTAATATATCCATTATCCATCAGATATTTGGCAAAAATACGCACGCCGTTTCCACTGATGGCAGATTCACTTCCGTCTGCGTTAAAAATACGCACACCCAATTTCCCATCAATTTCTACCGGTCCATAAAGCACACCGTCAGCGCCAAGCCCAAATCCTCTCTGGCAGAGAAGTGCAATCTTCTTTCCCTGAAGCTGTACCTGATTTTTCTTCGGATCAAGAATCAGATAATCGTTTCCAAGTCCCTGATATTTACTCATAATAATTGTATTTGCCATAACCATATCTCTCCTTCTGATTTATAATCCCGGATACTTCCCGCTTTTGTATCTGCATTGATAATCAATTGTCGGGCAATCTTTCCAACTCACTTCGCCACTTGTCTGGTTAAATTTTGTGTCAGGTAATTTTCTCATATCACATCCTGACTTTATATTCATTATATTTTATTGTTTTTACCATGTATATAGAGTAAAATGCTTAAAACATTGCAAAAAATGCTCTGTAGGTATTACAAAAAAGACCATTATATCAGTTCTCTGATATAACAGCCTTACAGCAGCATCGCTCCTCTCTGTTCAGTTTTCTATTTCTTTACCCTATTTCGAAATAGTTACAAAGTTTTTACGATTACTTTGTAATTGCATGATACTATTATCGTGTAATAATGTCAATATCTTTGTAGCATATTTTCTCAGAAATTATAAAATATATTCGTTACTATTTGTTACATTCTTAGTAATAATTGTACATTTACGCATTAAATGATATGATTATACCATGAATCAAACTTTTCCCTCCGCTTATTGCTTTCCACTGCTTATTTCTTTTCACAATCTCCACAGGGGACTTGCTTGATTCGATTAAATAATCATTGCAGATATCGGAGGCAGATATGTTATTATCAGAACAGTTCTATCAGACAGAAAAAACAGGATACCTGAACGAACAATTCCGACTTTTTCA
Organism: Blautia sp. MSK18_10; assembly: GCF_020553185.1. Classification (NCBI taxonomy): domain Bacteria; kingdom Bacillati; phylum Bacillota; class Clostridia; order Lachnospirales; family Lachnospiraceae; genus Blautia; species Blautia sp. MSK18_10. Next base: position 229,854 of record NZ_JAJCGT010000001.1, read on the forward strand.
TCTTAAAGACCAGACCAGAAAGGAATTCTCTTACCATTATCATGATTTTCACAAGGTAGTTATCTTCATCTCCGGCAAGGCTGCTTATCATATAGAAGGAAAAGCTTATCAACTGAAACCATGGGACATTCTTCTGGTAAACCGCCATGCCATCCACCGCCCGGAGATTGATCCATCTGTTCCATATGAACGTTTTATTCTCTGGATCCAAAACGATATTCCCTGGCAGGAACTGCTGAAATGCTTCCAGAAAGCAAATGACCGAAGCTATAATCTGGTACGTCTGAACTCTGCTCTTCAGGAAAAGATGAAAGACATCCTGTTTGAACTGGAAAATTCTGCAAAATCCGATGAATATGGAAGAGAAATCCTGACACAGTCACTTTTTCTCCAGTTTATGGTTTATCTGAACCGTATCTTTCTGGAAAAGCAGTACATTTTTGATAAAAAATCCTACACCTTTGACTCGCAGATTGCCAGTATCCTTCAGTATATCAACCACAATCTGAAAGAAGATCTATCTGTAGAAACGCTTTCTGCCAGATATTATGTAAGCAAGTACCATCTGATGCGGAAATTCAAACAAGAAACCGGCTATACCCTTCATAATTATATTGTAAACAAGCGGCTTCTTATGGCACGTACTCTGATCTCAAATGGAATGCCTGTGACAAAAGCAGCACAGGAAAGCGGGTTCGCAGAATACAGCACTTTTTCCCGGGCATACCGTAAACAGTTCAAAACCAACCCCAGCGAAGAACTGCCTCATTATAGCAATCCTCTAAAATAATGCATCCACTACCTTTACACAACAATTCCATAACACAAAAAAGATGTAACCATGTCTGAAAGAATCTTTCTTCTCAGACATAATTACATCTTTTATTGTTCTCAGGTCGGGCAGATATTCGCGCTCCGCTTACTGTTTCACTTTCTTCTTCGCTGTCGCACAGTAGAATACGAATCCCAGCAGTACCAGTGCCACGATCATCCATCCGGCCAGTGCTGCTGTTCCCAGACCTGCAAATTTATCATAGTAACCTTTCAGATAGATCACAATGATAATCGCCGGAATTCCATAGGCAACATAATTTTTCAGACATTTCGGGAATTTCATACCTGTACCGGCATTCACCTCTGCAATGAAATTGTCCCATCCCCATCCGTTCTTTCTGGTACAAAACAGAAGGTAACCAAGACTTCCAAGAGGAAGAAGGTTATTAGAAACAATAAAGTCTTCCAGATCCATGATGTTGCTTCCATCTCCGAATGGCTGGAATCCGGAAAGTACATTGAATCCAAGCACACATGGAATGCTTAAGATCACAACAAGAACTGCGCAGACAACAACACTCTTTTTACGGTTCCAGCCAAACAGTTCCATATTAAACACGATCAGGTTCTCAAATACAGCAATGATCGTTGAAACCGCAGCAAATGTCAGAAACAGGAAGAACAGACTTCCCCACAAAGCCCCTCCGCTCATCTTTGCAAAAATATTGGGCAGAGTGATAAAGATAAGGCTTGGACCTGCATCCGGCTGGATTCCATAGGAGAAACATGCCGGAATAATGATAAATCCTGCTGTCAGCGCAACAAAAGTATCGAGTACGGTGATGCTTACCGCCTCTCCGGTAAGGCTTCTGGATTTGTCCAGATAACTTCCGAAGATCAGCATGGCACCAATACCAATGGATAATGTAAAGAATGACTGACTCAATGCCGCAAATACTACATTACCAACTCCTGCTTCCTTAATCTTCTGAAAATCAGGAATCAGATAGAAGCTGATTCCTTCTCCCGCGCCTTCCATCATTACTGAATGAACCGCAAGGATCACCATAATGATAAGCAGTGCACTCATCATTACTTTGGAGATTTTTTCAATACCATTCTGCAATCCCATGAAACAGACTGCAAATCCGATCAGACAGATGATCACCATCCATAACATCATCGTCGGTGCATTTCCCAGCATATCGGAAAAAGACTGTGTTACTGCTTCCGGAGTCGCTCCAACGAAATCTCCCCGCAGACTCTTCACACAATAGTAGATCATCCATCCTCCTACTGTTGTGTAAAACATCATCAGCATATAACATCCAATAATACCAATAAATTTCAATGGCTTCCAGCAGCTTCCTGCAGGTGCCAGTTTGTCAAAACATTTCGCAACACTTGTGTGGCTTCCCCGTCCTACCGCAAATTCTGCTACCAGAACCGGAATACCGAGAATAACCAGAAAACATAAGTAGATCAGGATAAAGGCCGCGCCTCCATATGCCCCGCAGATATACGGAAACTTCCACACGTTTCCAATACCGATGGCACATCCTGCTGACACCAGGATAAAACCAAGGCGTGAGCCGAAAGACTCTCTTTTCATACTGTTTTTCCCCCTTTATGGAATTGTTATGTGACTGTTCATCAATCATAATCACATAGCTGTGGATGTACTGAACAGTTCAGACAGATATTCACAATCTGCCAATTCAACGCGCTAACGTGTTTTTGCGCACGATAAAAGGGCCTCATGATTCAGCCCTTTTATTTTGCAGCAGACATGATCTGCTCACAATGTTCTTTTTACAAAATCATTACTGCCCGCTCTGTAGTAATGAACTCACCACATACAGAAATGGGAGTCTTCTCAACTGAGATAAACGAGTCAGACCTTATTCTTACGTCCACAGCACTGTTTGTATTTCTTACCGCTTCCACATGGGCAGGGATCGTTCGGATATACTTTGATTTCTTTTCTCTGAACCGGTTTCTTAGGACCGGCACTGTCATCCTTGTTTGTTCCGGTAACTTTAGCTACCTGTTCACGCTCAATCTTCTGCTCTACATGTACATGGTACAGCATACGAAGAGTATCTTCCTGAATGGATGTGATCATCTCGTTGAACATATCAAATGCACTCATTTTATATTCAACAACCGGATCTCTCTGTCCATAAGCAGCAAGTCCGATACCCTGACGAAGGATTTCCATATCATCAATGTGATCCATCCACTTGCTGTCAATGCATTTCAGAAGTACAACTCGCTCTAATTCACGAAGCTGCTCCGGTTCCGGGAACTCTGCTTCTTTTTCTTCATAGAGCTTCACTGCCTCTTCTTTCAGTTCATGTCTGATCTCATCGCGTTTCTTGCCTTTTACACTCTCAGCTGTAAGCGGTCTGATCGGAATGATCGGAGTAAGAACACCGTTAAATTCATTCAGATCCCACTCTTCAGAATCTACATCATCAGAGAAACACATATCAACATAAGTATCCACTGTATCCTGGATCATCTTATAGATTGCTTCACGCATATTCTCACCGTCGAGAACCTGACGACGTTCTTTGTAGATGATCTCACGCTGTTCATTGTTTACCTGGTCATAATCAAGAAGATTCTTACGGATACCAAAGTTGTTAAACTCAATCTTCTCCTGAGCTTTCTCAATTGCATTGGAAAGCATCTTGTGCTCAATCTGTTCATTCTCTGCAACACCAAGAGATGTAAAGATCTTCATCAGTCTCTCAGAACCGAACAGACGCATCAGGTCATCTTCCAGGGAAATATAGAAACGGGATTCACCCGGATCTCCCTGACGTCCGGAACGTCCGCGAAGCTGATTATCAATACGTCTGGACTCATGACGTTCTGTACCGATGATCATCAGACCACCTGCATTTCTTGCCACATCATCCAGCTTGATATCTGTACCACGACCAGCCATGTTAGTGGCGATCGTAACTGCTCCTGCCTGACCTGCCTGTGAAACAATCTCTGCCTCAAGTTCATGGAACTTGGCATTCAATACATTATGTTTGATTCCCTGTCTCTTCAGCATACGGCTGAGAAGCTCGGAAGTTTCAATCGTAATGGTACCGACCAGTACAGGCTGCTGTTTCGCATGAGCTTCCACTACAGCATTGACAACTGCGTTGAATTTCTCTTTCTTTGTCATATAAACAGCATCTTCATGGTCAACTCGGATAACCGGTCTGTTAGTCGGGATTTCTACAACGTCCATTGCATAGATATCACGGAATTCTTTCTCCTCTGTGACAGCTGTACCGGTCATACCGCCCTTCTTATCATATTTATTAAAGAAGTTCTGGAAAGTGATGGTTGCCAGAGTCTTGCTCTCACGTTTGATCTTAACATGCTCTTTCGCTTCGATTGCCTGATGAAGACCATCTGAGTAACGGCGTCCCGGCATGATACGTCCGGTGAATTCATCAACAATAAGGATTTCATCATCTTTAACTACATAATCCTGATCCTTATGCATCAGGTTATGGGCACGAAGTGCAAGTGTAATATTATGCTGAATCTCCAAATTCTCCGGATCTGCCAGGTTTTCAATATGGAAAAATTTCTCAACCTTATGAACGCCCTGCTCTGTAAGGTTTACGATCTTATCTTTTTCATTTACAACGAAGTCACCTGTCTCGATAACTTCTTCACCCATGATGGCTGCCATCTTGGTCATCTCATGGCTGGCTTCACCGCGCTCTAACTGCTGAGCAAGGATATCGCAGGCCTCGTATAACTTGGTTGACTTACCGCTCTGTCCGGAAATGATCAGAGGGGTACGTGCCTCGTCGATGAGAATGGAGTCGACCTCATCGATGATACAGTAGTGCAGATCTCTCTGTACCAGCTGTTCTTTATAGATGACCATGTTGTCACGCAGATAATCGAAACCGAGTTCGTTGTTCGTAACATAGGTAACATCACAGTTGTATGCAGCACGACGCTCATCCTGCTTCATATCATTTAAAACAACACCGACTGTCAGGCCAAGAAACTCATGGATCTTTCCCATTTCTTCCGCATCTCGTTTAGCCAGGTAATCGTTGACTGTTACGACATGCACACCTTTGCCTTCCAGTGCATTTAAATATGACGGAAGTGTGGCGACAAGTGTTTTACCTTCACCTGTTCTCATCTCTGCGATACGTCCCTGATGGAGAATGATACCACCGATAAGCTGCACACGGAAATGTTCCATTCCAAGAACACGCTTGCCTGCTTCACGTACAACCGCAAATGCCTCAGGAAGCAGATCATCCAGTGTCTCTCCCTCTTCAAGACGTTTCTTAAATTCTCTTGTTTTTCCTCTGAGTTCTTCGTCGCTTAACTTCTGCATGTCCGGGCGCAGGCTCTCAATTTTCTCAACCAGAGGCATGATACGCTTAACCTCTCGCTGGCTGCGGGTCCCGAATACTTTTGAAAACATATTCATATTAGGTTTTACTCCTGTTTATTTCTTTTTTATACAAGCATTGCTGCCATATAACAATTGCTACTGTGCGGAATAATTTCTGTTCACTCCGTCCACAGCAGACATGTCAGCAGCATGCGAACATTACAAACGCTTACTATAATACACAATACTTGTATATTCTAACACTTTCCGTTATGGAAAACAATGAATTTTTCATGAACAAACCAAGAAAATTACGGAGTCACCAAAATTTACGTTACTGTTCACTCCGTTCACAGTAACGTAGCCAAAATTCATTCCAGATTGCCTACGGCAATGGAATTTTGGCTTGTATGTCTCGGGATTTTGGCATATTCATACCAAAACACCTCGCGGGATAGTGGTGTGTGAACAGTAACAAATTTATCGCTTTGTATCCACGATCAGTCTGCCAAATTTCTGCAGTTCCTTTTTGGCCTGTATAAAATCCGGTAAATGCCACTCCCAGTTCGGAGAACCAATGGTTCCCGGTGTGTTGATATGTCCCTCTTTTCCGAGTCCGAGAATGTCTGCCAGCGGAATGATCGCATATTCTGCCTGATTCTGCATGGTATACTGCAGGAATCTATCCTTGACAGAGCCCTGTGATGCTCCCGCCCTCTTTAACATCCTGCGGATTTTTCTTCTGGCTGCGGCACTCATATTTCCATACCACTGCATGATCGTATCATTGTCATGAGTTCCTGTGTAAAAAATCATGTTTTCCACATCATGGAAGGTATCTCGGGCATATTTTCCACCTGTTTCTATGGAGAAGATCAGAATCTTCATTCCCTTCAGATGATAATGATCTTTCAGCATCAGAACCTCCGGACGAAGCAGCCCCAGATCCTCTGCTACCAGATCTAATCCCGGAATTTCTTTCTGAAGTGTATCAATGACCTCATATCCCGGTGCCTCGATCCATTCACCGTCAATAGCAGTCGGGCAGTCTGCCGGAATTTTCCAGTATGTATCAAATGCCCGGAAATGGTCGATCCTTATAATATCAAACAATTTGTTGCTATAGCCGATCCTGTCCACCCAGAATCTGTAATCCTGTTCCTTCATATGCTCCCAGTCATAGATCGGATTTCCCCATCTCTGCCCTGTAGCACTGAAATAATCAGGCGGTACTCCGGCGATGAAGATCGGACGTCCATCTGTATCAAGAAGAAAGTTATCTTTTCCACCCCATACGTCTACAGAATCCTGTCCCACATAGAAAGGAACATCTCCCATAATCTGGATTCCAGCATCGTTTGCAGCCTTCTTCACCTTCATCCACTGTGTGTAGAAAATATACTGAAGAAACATCTGATACTGTGCCTCTGTCTCCACCTCTGCCGGTAACTTCTGTCTGTTCTCCGGCCAGGTTCTATATTCTTCCGGCCAGTCATTCCAGCATTCTCCGTTATTTGCTTTCTTTAATGCGCGGAACACACCATACTCATATACCCATTCCTGTGAAGCAAATTCTTTATATGCTGTTTCTTCCTGTCCCTTTTTCTCTGTAAAAACATCAAACGCAGTTCTTAAGAAAGGCTCTCTGTACTGGCGGACAGCCTCATAATCTACTCTTGTAGCTCTCTCCTGAAATTCCTTTGGATGTTCCTTTAACAGACCTTCCTCTGCAAGCGCATCAAGACTGATATACAACTCATCCCCTGCACAGGAGGAATATGGCTGGTATGGGGAATTACCATAGCCAACCGGATTCAGTGGCAGTATCTGCCATATCTTTACATGATTCTCCTTTAATAACTCGATAAATTGGAATGCAGATTCTCCAAGTTCTCCGGCACCAATACGGGACGGAAGTGCGGAAACTGGCATTAATACTCCGGCTTTTCTCATGATTTTTGTGCTCCTTCCTTCTTTTTACACTTCTTCATTTATAAAATTTCGGTAACTATTCTTCAGCAATCCATTCCAACAGAACGTTCCACCAGAATATACAAGTCAATATTCCATTGCCGCAGACAATCCGGAATGAATTTCAACTTGTAATTTTTTAACTGCTGAACAGTTACAAATTTCATAATATCTTTTGATATTTTAACATATTTAGGCCACTGCGTCAAAGCATTCCTTATGCGCTAAAGGTATATATTTTTCCTGACAAAAAAGCTCCCTTACAGGGGGCATTTTGTCTCTCTGTAAGGAAGCTTTTCTTTATGAAAACTTTTTTATGGCTGTCTATGTTTCATATTTTTGATCTTATAAGCAGATTTAGAATTCCGGTTCGATCAGACCGTAAGTATTGCCTTTACGTTTGTAAACTACATTTACCTGCTCTGTCTCTGCATTGTAGAATACAAAGAAATTATGTCCGAGCAGTTCCATCTGTACGCATGCATCTTCCGGATACATTGGTTTGATTCCGAATTTCTTGGTACGGATGATCTTAACTTCTTCATCCTCATCGTAGTCCTTGTCCAGATATGCTTTCTGGAAGTTGGCTGCTGCCTGCTGTTTGTCTACGATTTTATTTTTGTACTTGCGAAGCTGACGTTCAATGACTTCCTCTACCAGATCGATTGATACATACATGTCATTGCTTACCTGTTCGGAACGAATGATATTTCCTTTTACAGGGATTGTCACTTCAATTTTCTGTCTTTCTTTTTCAACACTTAAAGTTACTACAACTTCGGTGTCAGGAGTGAAATACCTTTCCAGTTTACTGAGCTTGTCCTGGACTGCTGTCTTAAGACCTTCTGTAACTGTAATATTTTTTCCGCTGATGATAAACTTCATGCTTCCATCCCCTTTGCTGTTTGATGAACCTATTATAACACACATTTTTGAATTTTAACACTATTTTATTAAAATTTCACATTTTTTCTGTTTACTTCAGAAATAACTTTAAAGTTCCTTTGTCATTATGGGGAAATAGCAAAAATTCTGTAATTGTTCTGTACATTTTCACTGTGATTCCTGAGATTACTATAAAAATTAGTTAAAGTTTAATCAGTTCTGAGAATGAAATATTTCCGCCAAAAAGATCCAATGCACTGCCTACTGTGACATCCAGTCTGTCTTTTCCATATTTTCGCAGATCCTCAATATCCTTCATGGAGCCAACTCCACCTGCGTAAGTAACCGGATTTCCTTTATACTCCCCCAGCAGAGATGCAAGTTCTGTTTCAACTCCGCATGCCTTTCCCTCCACATCTACTGCATGGACCAGAAACTCATCGCAGTAACTTCCCAGTTCTTTCATAATATCCAGTGTCATAGTGACATCTGTAAATTTCTGCCAGCGGTCTGTCACAATATAGTATTTTCCATCTTTTCTGCGACAGCTCAGGTCAAGAACCAGCTTCTCTTTTCCCACAGTCTCTTTCATTTTGTTCAGATTTTCCCAGGAAATCCTTCCATCTTTAAATACATAAGATGTAACGATTACATGACTGGCACCTGCACTAAGATATTCCCCTGCATTTTCCGGGTTCACTCCTCCGCCGATCTGTAATCCTCCCGGATAAGTATGTAATGCAAGAATCGCCTGTTCTTTTGTTGATTCATAGTATGGGGAGTCATGACCATTTAACAGAATTACATGTCCTCCTTTTATCCCTGCCTTCTTATATAATTCTGCATAGAAAGATGCATCCTGCTCAGATACAAAATTCTCACTTGCCTGATCCTGTACGTCCGTAAGGCTTCCACCTACAATCTGCTTTACTTTTCCATTATGTATATCAATACATGGGCGAAATTTCATAAAATCCATACCTCCATATCCGTTATATGTACTCTCAGAATCTTTTTGTACTTATAGCAAGCCTCTTAAATTAATGCATTTGAAACAGTTCAGCAGAGTGCGAAAGACAAGGAAGACGTTCACAGTAACGGATTTCACGCTCTGATGAGCTGAATCAATATGCATTATTTACAATGATTGCTATAGTTAGATGCAAAAACAAATACAATAAAACTTCGGGAGTACACTATTTAAATTTTACCGATTTAACACGATAATACCATAAATTATTCCTGATGTCTATCTTCCTTCTGCCGCATTGCCAACAGCATCACCCACATCTTCTACAGCATTACCTACCCCTTCGCCCAGATCTTTGACGCTGTTTCCCAGTTCACCGGATACTGTGCCGTCACCGTTGTTGTTTTCATCAATTCTGGTATTATCTGCAGTGTTATCTGTTGCATTGCTATTCTGTTTTGTCTCATTTTCTGCAGCTTCATCCTCTGCGGCAGTTCCATTGTCTGTGACGGTTCCACCATTATTTACATTATTATCTGCCGCATTGTTTCCTGATGTGCTATTTCCATTTGTATTGTTTTCTCCTGCGTTATTTTCCATGTTATCATCGTTTGCAGCATTATTATCCGTCATATTTTCTTCGTTTGTGTCTGCCTCATCAGCTGCTTTATTTGCATTCCCACATGCTGTGAACATGCATAGTGACATAATAAGTGCTGTACCTGTCAGAATCTTTTTTACCTTTATTCCCATATTCATCTCCTGTTCCCGGAAAGCATTCTGCCGGTCCATGCAGCAGAACCTCTCCGTCTTTTCATGTTTTTATATTATGTTTTTAATATGTACCAAAAACTCAATACTATTCTGGAAAAAATTTACTTTTCATGCTATGATTTAAATAACACAAAACAGATTACTCCGTACATATATACTCCTACAATCTAGTGTACCGACAAGTTGATTTCTCGAACAATCTTGCGTCTAAATTTCTTATTTCCGCATTGTCGTCGGTCGCCGTAGCCACCGCTACGCCTCCTTCCTCCGCCTTGAAATAAGAAAATTTATCCTGCAAGATTGTTTCAAGAATCAATTTGTCGGCACACTAACGCATTGCTATAGCAGAATTTCACTCATTAATGAGATGGATTGACTGCAGTATTTTACGGAATATCTATAACTCATATTTACAGGGGGTTATCATGAAAAGAAAAAGGAACCATTCACTTCGCAGCTCTGTTTTCATATTTCTGGCTGCACTTTTCCTGCTGTTTACCTGCAGTGTTTCTACTATTTATGCATCCACACTTCAGAAACCTGATATCGCAGCATCGGGAAAGTTTGTAAAAGACGGCGATTACTGGATTTACCGCTATGATGATAAAACCATCGCCAAAAATGTATTTCTGAAAATTGACAAAAAGACCTATTATTTTAACAAAATCGGACACCGCTGGTGCAGCTGGCATACGATCAAAGGCAAAAATTATTATTTCGGAACCAGATCTCAGGGATATCTGATAAAGAATTCTCTTATCAAATATAAAGGAAATTATTACTATGTCGGTAAAGACGGTGCCATGGTTACCGGATGGTACACTGACAAATCCGGAAAGAAATACTATTTTGGCAAAGACGGAAAAGCAGTTACAGGAAAACACAAGATCAAGGGAACTTACTATTACTTTAACCAGAATGGTACTGTCACCCACACCGGATTAAATTATTCCCTTTCCTCTGACTGTGCACTTCTCATGAATGCAGATACCGGTCAGATTATTTATGGCAAAAATGAAAATGTTGCTCATGCCAACGCCAGCACAACCAAGATTATGACCTGTATCCTTGCACTTGAAAACTGTAAATTAAACGAAAAAGTAAAGTTCTCCCCTTACGCAGCATCTATTGAACCCAGCAAGCTTTATGCAAATGCAGGAGAAATATTTTATCTGAAAGATCTGCTTTATTCCCTGATGCTTCCCTCCCACAACGACACCGCAGTTGCCATTGCCGAACACGTCAGCGGTTCCACTGCAAAGTTTGTTAAATTAATGAATAAAAAAGCAGCAGAGATCGGATGCACGAATACACATTTCGTAACCCCAAATGGTCTGGATGCAGGGTATAAGCATTACACAACAGCTTCTGACCTGGCAAAAATTGCCCAGTATGCGATCAAAAAGCCTATGTTCCGCAAACTGGTGAGCACCGGCTATTATTCTTTCTCTAATCTCAACACCGGCAGAAGCTATTCTATCGGCACCACCAACGCCCTGCTCGGCAATGTTCCGGGAGTTCAGGGTATGAAAACAGGCTATACCAACAAAGCAGGCTATTGTTTTGTCGGACTTTCTTATTCCGCAAGGGGAAACACCTATATTTCTGTTGTCCTGGGTGCAGATTCATCTTCTGCCCGCTGGCAGGATTCCAGAACATTGCTGACTTACGCATATAATCATTGATCAGAATTATTATAGTAGCATACAGGCCAATATTACAAAAAAGGAAAGTGTTCTGAAACATCAGATACACTTTCCTTTTATATATTTTATTTCACTGCTATGAAGATACTGAAAATTACCAGTTATCAATTTTTACTGCATTCCTGATTATTTTGCACTGATAACATCGCTCATATCATATCTTCCTGCCGGTTTGCCTGCAAGGAATTTCGCAGCTTCAACAGCACCCTTTCCAAATACAGCTTTGGAATATGCAGTATGCTTAAATTCGATCACTTCATCCGGACCTGCGAAGATCACTTCGTGTTCTCCTACGATTGTTCCACCGCGGACTGCTGAGATACCGATTTCCTTATCATCTCGCATCTCACGTCTCTGGCTGCGGTCATAAATATAATGATACTGGTTATCCATTGCCTCATTAATGCTGTCAGCCAGTGCAAGTGCTGTTCCGCTTGGTGCATCCAGTTTCAGTCTGTGATGCTTCTCTACAATCTCCATGTCAAATCCTGCTGTTGCCAGAACCTTTGCCGCATCCTGAAGCAGTTTCATCAGAGTATTGATTCCCAGAGACATATTTGCAGATTTCAGAACTGCGACATTCTTAGATGTCTCTTCCACCTTTGCAAGCTGCTCCTTGCTTAAACCGGTTGTACATAATACAACCGGAAGTTTGCGTTTCTCACAGTAAGCAAGAAGTGCATCTGTTGCTTTTGCAGAAGAGAAGTCGATAAGGGCATCTGCCTCTACCTGACATTCTTCCATATTTGTATATACAGGGTAGCTGTTCTTTCCCTGATCTGCCACATCGATACCTGCTACGATCTCAGCATCCGGATCCTTCTCCACAAGTCCGGAGATTACCTGACCCATGTGACCGTTACAGCCATGCATAATAATCTTTACCATTTGTCTATTCCTCTCAATTCCAGTATATCGGCAAGTTGATTTTCCGAACAATCCTGCGGTTATATTTATGCAAGTTTAATTCCGAAATTCTTCAGTTCTTCAGCAAGTTTTGCCTTGTTTGCATCTTCCATCTCGGATAATGGCATACGAAGTGGTCCCACTTCTTTACCCATCAGATTCAGAGCTGCTTTCACCGGAATCGGGTTTACTTCACTGAACAGTGCATGAATTAACGGGATTGCCTTTAACTGGATTTCTGCTGCACCCTTTGTATCTCCTTCAAGGAATTTCATAACCATATCATGTGTTTCCTTAGGAGCTACATTAGAAAGTACGGAAATTACTCCAAGTCCGCCAAGTGAAAGGATCGGAAGTACCTGATCATCATTTCCGGAGTAGAGTTCAATGCAGCCATCAGCCATGGACATCATGGTTGCAATCTGTGAAAGATCTCCGCTTGCTGCTTTGATACCAACAATATTCTTAACATTTTTAGCCAGAGCTACTGCTGTTGCAGGCTGAATGTTACAACCTGTACGGCTCGGAACATTGTACATAATGATCGGTGTTTCCGGAACTGCCTCTGCAATAGCTGTATAATGAGCGATCAGTCCTTTCTGAGTCGCCTTATTATAATATGGAGTGACTATAAGAAGTGCATCTGCACCGTAAGAAGCAGCCTCCTTTGACATCATAATTGCAGTTTCCGTACAGTTGGAACCTGTACCTGCGATAACCGGAACACGTTTGTTTACCTTGTCGATTGCAAACTTAATTGTCTTAAGATGCTCTCCATGCGTCATCGTTGATGATTCTCCTGTTGTTCCGCAGATAATGATCGCATCTGTACTGTTTGCAATCTGATACTCCAGAAGTTCCTCCAGTTTATCATAATTAACCTTGCCATCTTCATACATAGGGGTTACGATCGCAACACCTGCACCTTTAAAAATTGCCATTTGCCTTCCTCCTTTATTCTTCTGTAATTTCCATACAGATTACTGTCCATTCATAAACAATAATCAGGTTTTATACACCTTATACAATCTCTGTTGTCAGTGTAGTTATGCTGTCTGCATATTTACGCAGGCTGTCCGGTAACGTCCGTCCCGTAAGCAGAATATGCATACTCTCGTCCTTCATCTTCAGGATATCACCGATTGCCTCTGCAGTGGTGATCCCGTAATCCGGAAGTGCAAGAATCTCATCCAGGAGCAGAAAATCGCATTCCTGCGTTGCGATCACTTTGCGCGCAAAATTCAAAGCATTAAGAATATTGGTTTTCTCCTCTGCCTTCTCCTGCTCATTCAGCTCCTCATATCCTTCATCATGCTTCTCAAAACGGAATATCTTAATATCCAGATTATCCAGTTCCGCCAGAAAATCCAGTTCCCTGCGCTCTCTTCCTTTCAGAAACTGAATAATAATGACGCTTTTACCCTGTGCGGAAGCTCTCAGACACTGACCGATCGCCAGAGTTGTCTTTCCCTTTCCCCCGCCACAGTAAACCTCTGTAAATTCTTTTTCCATAACAAACAATTCCTCTTATCGTTATTGAAATTGTACCTTCTTCTCTGTGTCATTACAGACATGATAAACAGCAGTCTGTTTTCGACTTCTGCGATGAGCTTCCGGCATATTCACGCCGGAATGCTTCGTGGAACAGCAGGCTGCCATAGTTATCTGAATACGCTTATATTACCGCAGTTTATGAAGAATTGCAAGTGTTACTGTTTACAGTAATCGTTACTGTTCACTCCGTGTTACTGTTCACTCCGTTCTCAGCAACACGCTTCGCGATGCAAAAAATATGAACCTCCTTGCGCAAAGCCCAAGGAGTATCGTTTGCTTTGCAAACTCAATTTATGCTAATCGCATAAATTCGCGCGGTATGTCTCGGGTTTTCTGTGACCTTTGCTCACAAAAAACACCTCGCGGGATATCACCAGTGAACAGTAACCACTCCGTTCACAGTAACATGTCCAAAATTCATTCCAAATTGCCTGCGGCAATGGAATTATTCCATATATTCCAGCTTGCTTACAGATACTTCATACGCAACTCTCTTCTCTGTTTCATTTTCCCCGATCCGTTTCATATATTCTCTGCTTTGGATACGTCCCCAGATCAGAACATGACCGCCAACTTCAAACGCAGATGCATAGCGGGCATTTCTGCCCCAGCAGATGCATGGTATGTAATCTGATTTTCCATACGGACGATTTACTGCCAGCAGCACATCCGCAATTTCTCTTCCAAGAGGAGTTTTACGGTACACCGGAGGCTTACAGATATATCCGTCCAGAAAAATCTGATTTACCGGAACTGTTTCATCCTCTTCTTCCACAAACTTCAGTTCTCTGCTGAATACTGAAAGCACGAGACGGTTATGCTTCTCCTCATGGCGGTTATATGAGCGGAACTGTCCATGGATTTCCACATATTCTCCGATATAATCCTGCGTTACATCCACCAGCCGTTCAGAAACCATCACCGGAATCCTGTCTTCCGAATCACTGAGCCTTTTGACCAGCAGCTCAGTCATATAGAAGCCTTCTCCAAAGACCTGATGACTGAATGTAAAGCCTGCTGCAATTTTGCCCATCATAGATACCTGATTGTTTTCAATAATTTTATCTGCCATAATGTGGTTCTCCTTCCCTGTAGAGCACCTGTGTCAGAATCCCTGCCTGCAGTGCAGACCGTAAATCGTCTCTGCTTTTTCAGCGATCCCGCATATGCTCCTCTGTACCTTGTATTGTTCTTTATAAGGTTATGTACAGGCATTCTCATTTAGAACCAGAATCTGCAAAAATAAAAAAAATTATTTTAACACCTTGTAATCTGGCGAAAATGTGGTAAACTGAAAATTCGGGTAACTTATTGAAGAAAAAAACACATAATAATAGGAACAAATTCATCTGCAAGATTATATCGTGCTTGAAAAATGCTTTTGCAGCAAAATAATCCTGCTGATAACACATGAATATTAACAATTCCGGTGACTGTTCGCCAGTGTGCCGAACAGTTACCCATTCAAAGCTTAAAGAGGAAAGGAAAATCATTTTATGAGAACAAAACGTGAAGATGTCCGTAACGTAGCCATTATCGCCCACGTTGACCATGGTAAAACAACTCTGGTTGACCAGCTTCTGAAACAGAGCGGTGTATTCCGCGAAAATCAGGAAGTTCAGGAACGTGTCATGGACTCCAATGATATTGAGCGTGAGCGTGGTATCACTATTTTATCCAAGAATACAGCTATTCATTACAAAGATACAAAGATCAATATCATCGACACACCAGGACATGCTGATTTCGGCGGCGAAGTAGAACGTGTACTTAAAATGGTAGACGGTGTTATTCTTCTCGTTGATGCTTTCGAAGGTGCTATGCCTCAGACTAAATTCGTTCTTAAGAAAGCCCTTGAACTTGATCTCCATGTAATCGTATGTATCAACAAAATTGACCGTCCGGAAGCTCGTCCTGACGAAGTTGTAGATGAAGTTCTGGAACTTCTTATGGATCTTGGTGCTTCTGACGAGCAGCTTGACTGCCCGTTCCTGTATGCTTCTGCAAAAGCAGGACATGCTGTGATTGACTTAAACGATACTCCTAAGGATATGGCTCCTCTGTTTGACGCTATTCTGAAATATATCCCTGCTCCGGAGGGAGATCCTGATGCAGATACTCAGGTTCTGATCAGCACCATTGACTACAACGAATATGTGGGACGTATCGGTGTAGGTAAAGTTGAGAATGGTACAATCGCTGTTAACCAGGAACTGACTCTGTTAAACCATCATGATCTGGACAAACGTAAGAAAGTTAAAATCAGCAAGCTCTATGAGTTTGACGGTCTGAATAAGGTTGAAGTAAAGGAAGCTACTATTGGTTCCATCGTTGCTATTTCCGGTATCGCAGACATCCATATCGGTGATACTCTCTGCGGCGGAGAAAACCCGGAGGCAATTCCTTTCCAGAAGATTTCCGAGCCTACCATTGCCATGAACTTCATCGTAAATGACAGTCCGCTGGCAGGACAGGAAGGTAAATACATCACATCCCGTCATCTTCGTGACCGTCTCTACCGTGAGCTGAATACAGATGTCAGCCTTCGTGTAGAAGATACTGAAACAACAGAAGCCTTTAAGGTTTCCGGACGTGGAGAACTTCATCTGTCTGTCCTGATCGAGAACATGAGACGTGAAGGTTATGAATTCGCAGTAAGTAAACCGGAGGTTCTGTACAAAACAGACGAGCGCGGAAAGAAACTTGAACCTATGGAAATCGCTTATGTAGATGTTCCGGAAGAATTTTCCGGTACTGTAATCCAGAAGCTGAGCGAACGTAAAGGTGAGCTGCAGGGTATGAGTACTGCCAGTGACGGTACTGTCCGTCTGGAATTCCACATTCCTTCCCGTGGACTGATCGGATTCCGCGGTGAGTTTCTTACTTCCACCAAGGGTACCGGCATCATCAATACTATGTTTGACGGATATGCTCCTTACAAGGGAGATTTCCAGTACAGAAAACAGGGATCTCTGATCGCTTTCGAGGCTGGTGAAGCTGTTACTTATGGTCTGTTCGCAGCCCAGGAGCGTGGTACTCTGTTTATCGGACCTGGTGCAAAGGTTTACAGCGGTATGGTTATCGGACAGAATGGTAAAGCCGAAGATATCGAGCTGAACGTATGCAAGACAAAACATCTGACTAACACACGTTCTTCTTCCGCTGATGATGCACTGAAATTAACTCCACCAAGAGTTCTCAGTCTGGAACAGGCCATCGATTTCATCGACCAGGATGAACTCCTTGAGGTTACACCGGAGTCTCTCCGTATCCGTAAGAGACTGCTGGATTCCAGAGAACGTAAGAGAGCCGCTTTCAGAAAAGCCTGAAACAAATAGAAATTTAAGAAAAATTAAGCCCCGCAGATTTTGCGGGGCTTAATTTTTCTTAATCATTACTGTTCACTCCGTTCACAGTAACTCTTAATCTCCTGCAAACATATGGAAAAACATAAATCCTTCTACAAATTATATTGTTATATTTTCACGAAATTCCTAGTTAGTATTTGTTAACTTTTTCATATGCTATGTAATTGACAAATGATTAACAAAGTCATATAATAGCATCATCGAGGTTGTTAATTTATTAACGTTATTTTTTTAACTTTCTCTCAGTTGCCAACAGAACATATATTGTTAAATTTTTCTCATATATTCTGACAATTGATATTTTATTCACATTATTTACGTGATTATGCACAATTTTCACCATAATATTTCGTTATGCTCATATCAATGTTACTGTTGACCGAATAATCCGTTTATTTATATAATAAAAACATAACAGGTCACGGTAAATACTTTTAACGAAAACACAAACAGGAGGATTCCCAAATGGCAAAAAAAGAGAACACTATCCCAACCATCATCGACACCCCTGAAGCCCTTACTGCAAAGATTGCAGCCATGAAAGAGGCACAGAAGATTTTCGCAACATTTACCCAGGAGCAGGTAGATAAGATTTTTAAAGCTGCCGCTACTGCTGCTGACAAAGCACGTATCCCGCTTGCTAAAAATGCTGTTGAAGAAACAGGAATGGGTATTGTAGAAGATAAGGTTATCAAGAACCATTACGCAGCCGAATATGTATACAACGCATATAAGAATACCAGAACCTGCGGTGTGATTGAAGAAGATACTGCTTACGGTATTAAGAAAATCGCTGAACCGATCGGTCTGATTGCTGCTGTTATTCCTACAACCAACCCAACATCTACTGCAATCTTCAAAACTCTGATCGCACTGAAAACACGTAATGCAATCATCATCAGTCCGCATCCCCGTGCAAAGAAATGTACCATTGAGGCAGCAAAGGTTGTTCTGGAGGCAGCTGTAGAAGCCGGTGCACCGGAGGGAATCATCGGATGGATCGATGTTCCAAGTCTTGATCTGACAAATCAGGTTATGCGTGAAGCAGACATCATCCTTGCCACAGGTGGTCCCGGAATGGTTAAGGCTGCCTATTCTTCCGGAAAACCTGCTTTAGGTGTAGGTCCCGGAAATACTCCTGTTATCATTGATGACAGTGCAGATATCCGTCTGGCAGTTAACTCCATCATCCATTCCAAGACCTTTGACAATGGTATGATCTGTGCTTCCGAACAGTCTGTAACTGTTCTTGAGAGCATTTATAAGAAAGTAAAAGAAGAATTCCTTTACAGAGGATGTTACTTCCTGAAACCGGATGAATTAGAGAAAGTAAGAAAAACTATCCTTATCAATGGCGCATTGAATGCAAAGATCGTAGGCCAGAAGGCTGCCACTATCGCTGAGATGGCCGGTGTTGCAGTTCCTCCTGAGACAAAGATTCTGATCGGTGAAGTTGAATCTGTAGACATCAGCGAAGAATTCGCACATGAGAAGCTTTCCCCTGTACTTGCCATGTACAAGGCCAAAACTTTTGACGAAGCGATTGCCAAAGCTGAACAGCTTGTAGCTGACGGCGGTTATGGACATACCTCCGCTCTCTACATTGACACAAGAGAGAAGGAAAAGATGGAAAAACATGCAGCAGCTATGAAGACCTGCCGTATCCTCATCAATACTCCATCTTCTCAGGGCGGCATCGGCGACCTTTACAACTTCAAACTTGTTCCGTCCCTGACTCTGGGCTGCGGTTCCTGGGGTGGCAACTCCGTATCTGAGAACGTAGGTGTGAAACATCTTATCAACATCAAGACCGTTGCTGAAAGGAGAGAAAATATGCTCTGGATTAGAACACCGGAAAAAGTTTATTTCAAAAAAGGCTGCCTGCCGGTTGCTCTGGATGAACTTGGCACTGTTATGCACAAGAAACGCTGCTTTATCGTAACAGACTCTTTCCTTTATAAGAATGGATATACTAAAAAGATCGAAGATAAATTAGATCAGATGGGAATCGTACATACCTGCTTCTACGATGTAGAGCCAGATCCATCTCTCGCTTCTGCAAGAGCCGGTGCTGCTGCAATGAGAATGTTCGAGCCTGACTGCATTATCGCAATGGGTGGTGGTTCCGCAATGGATGCCGGCAAGATCATGTGGGTTCTCTATGAAAATCCGGACGCCAACTTTGATGATATGGCTATGGACTTTATGGATATCCGTAAGAGAATCTTCACATTCCCGCATATGGGTAAGAAAGCTTACTTTATAGCTGTTCCAACATCTTCCGGTACAGGTTCCGAGGTAACACCTTTTGCTATCATTACTGATAAGACTACAGGTATCAAATGGCCTCTGGCTGATTATGAATTAATGCCTGACATGGCTATTGTTGATACAGATAATATGATGAGCGCACCTAAGGGACTGACCTGTGCTTCCGGTATCGACGTTATGACTCATGCACTTGAAGCCTATGTTTCCATGATGGCATCTGATTATACAGATGGTCTTGCATTAAATGCAATCAAACTGGTATTTAACTATCTGCCACGTGCATACAAAGATGGTTCCGATGTAGAAGCAAGACAGCATATGGCAAATGCTTCCTGCATGGCTGGTATGGCTTTCGCAAATGCTTTCCTTGGCGTAAACCACTCTCTTGCTCATAAGCTGGGAGCTTTCCATCACCTTCCACATGGTATTGCAAATGCTCTGGTTCTGCTTCATGTTCTGCGCTATAATGCAGCCGAAGTTCCAGCTAAGATGGGTACCTTCCCACAGTATCAGTATCCGCACACACTTGCACGTTACGCTGAGATTGGCCGTTCTGTAGGTCTGACAGGCAAGAACGACAGCGAAGTATTTGAGAAGCTTCTCCAGAAACTGCAGGAACTGATGGATACTATTGAGATCAAACATACGATCAAAGAATACGGCGTAGACGAGAAGTACTTCCTCGAAACTCTTGACGAAATGACCGAACAGGCATTTAATGACCAGTGTACCGGTGCCAACCCGAGATATCCATTAATGTCTGAGCTGAAGGAAATCTATCTGAAAGCTTACTATGGTGAGGGAAATATTCCTGAATCCGGGAAAGCCAAAGAGAAAAAAGAAGAGAAATAAGATTTGCTGAAAATAAACCTTTTCCTTTAAAAATATAGTGTTTAAACCAATATAATAAGGGCTGTCAAAAAACGACAGCCCTTATTATATTATTTCTTACTGCGATATGCTTCTGCTTCCCAATGCGTGATAAAGTATGTAATATCATCTGTCATGTGAAGCGGGCCACCAAAGCTTTCTGCATATACTGCAAGCTTAATGGCATCTTTTACAAGAAGCTGTGCTTTTGCAGCTTTTCCCTTATCATCTTCCATGATAAAGGCGCCAACTCCCTGTACCAGGATCAGTCTTGGCTCTTTGTCATTCTCTGCCATAAATGCATCCAGCGCAGCTTTTGCCTGGTCAATATCCTCTACAAATAACGGATATGGTCCGCAATATACAATGTGATCCGGTGTAAACGGCTTCAGAAGCGGTGCAGCCGCTGCCTTATCTTTTACGAAGTTATCAGCTTCTGCTACAGGTACAACTTCTACTGCATGTCCCAGTAACCGGGAAAGCTTCTCTGCTGCCTGTTCTTTTTCAGATGTAACAGCATCACTGACATCAGCAGTTCTCTTTACCTGTTTCTCTAATTTACTGATCACGCCGTCAAATAATGCTCCAATTTCCTCTACAGTATTTGCTGCAACGAAAATTCCATGATTCTGGAGCAGAAGAACCTGAACATCTTTTCCGTATTCTTCTTTATAAGCATTCATTTTCTCATAGCAGATACGTGCAAGCGTATATCCGGGTTTGCAGATATCGATCCAGAGTACATCTTTTCCAAGGAGCTGTTCGCTGAGTTCCTTTGCGCCTTTTCCGCAGGTCAGTCCATTGACAAGTGTAGGATGAACATGCAGTACATAAGTATAGGCAAATAAGTTATGAAGCAGTGCTTCTACACTTGGACGTTTTGTTTTGTCAGCATCTGTTACTGCAGCCATAACATCTGCAAGATACAGCGATTCACGTTTGACATCGTCTTCCGGATAATCTGTTTTCATGATCTCATTCAAACGTGCTCTGCTCATTTCCACAAATTCCTCTGCCTTGATTGTGGCAAGCTGTGTACCGGAGCCTTTTACATACAATGTGGTGTCATCTTTTACAGAAGTATTGCCACCGCCTGCAAGAACATAGGCAGGGTTGCTTCCATAAGTATTTGACATTTTTACTAAGGTTGAAAGATCCATAGTTAAAATTCCTCCCATATTTATAATAGTTTTGCTGTTCCCCATTCCATTGTACACGATATTCTGCTTTTTTCCAAGTGTTATAATAATCCCGCAAATAACCTCATAAACAGCTGTCCCAATCGCAGATATGCGCTGCGTCCGGTACTGTACTGTTCTGTGACTTCACGGCATTCATCCATTGTTGCTGCAAGATCATTTCGGATATCCAGAACTGCCTGGCAGTCTGCCATAAAGCAGCCGTTTTCAAAATGATGATACAGACTTCTGTAATCCAGATTTATGGTTCCGCAGGTTGCCATACAGTCATCTGCCACACTTATCTTTGCATGACAGAAACCAGGTGTCCATTCATAGATACGCACTCCATGCTTCACCAGTCCATGGTAAAAGGATCGTGTGATATTGTAGATCATCTTTTTATCCGGAATACCAGGTGTGATGATTCTCACGTCTACCCCGCGCTTGGCAGCCAGACACAGCGCATGGCTCATTTCATCTGTGATGATCAGGTACGGAGTCATAAACCAGCAATATTTTTCCGCTTTGTTCACCATACTGATATACACCTCTTCGCCTACCTGTTCATGGTCCATAGGACTGTCCGCATAAGGCTGGATAAAGCCTGTCTGCTTTGCCTGATAATCTGTCTGAACCAGAAATCCGGTAAAATCACTGTCATTTTTATCCTTATCACTGACAGCATTCCACATCTCCAGGAATGTTACTGTTAGGGAACGGACTGCCTCCCCCTCCAGACGGATACCTGTATCCTTCCACTGTCCATAAGGATGTGTGAAATTAAAATATTCGTTGGCAAGGTTGTAACCGCCGGTAAATCCCACTTTTCCATCGATCACTGTGATCTTGCGGTGATCTCTGTTATTCAGGAACACATTCAGACCCGGAGTAAAAGGGTTGAACACTCTGCAATGGATTCCCACATTTTCCATTTTCTTAATGAAGTCTGTATTGATAAACCCAATGGAACCCATGTCGTCATAAAATACTCTGACTTCTACGCCTGCCTTTACGCGGTCTTCCAGAACTCTCTGGATTTTATGCCAGGCCTGTGCATCCTCAATGGCATGATATTCCATAAAAATGAATTTCTCTGCCTTTGCCAGATCTGCCAGCTGAGCCTCCAGCCCTTTGACTGCCTCATCATAATAAATAACATCTGTATTCTGATAGACCGGATAGGAGGCATTTTTCTGTATATAATCAGAAATATTGCCTGCCTTCGGGATTTTCCTGCCAAGCGTTTCCCTGCACTCACTGTCATTGGGAAGCAACGGCAGAAGTTCCCTGTCGATCTGGTCATAACGCTCCCGCATTTTACGGGTACCGCCATTGAGACCAATCAGTAAGTACAATCCCACTCCCAAGATAGGGAATACAAGGATCAAAATAACCCAGGGCATTTTCATAGATGAAGTCTGGTCTGACGCATACAGCTTAAGAACCAGTACACCTGCAAGAAGCCTTGTCATCAGATTGATAATCTCCGCATATTGATTCAGCTTTGTGATCATCGCAATGATAAAAGCTGCTTCCAGCAAAATACATACTGCGGAAAAGCATAATCGTTTTACACCATTTTTCGTTTTCGCCCTGCCTTCCAGGGTATCCTGTTTCATATTCTTTCTCTCTCCCTCTGTCATTGTACGTTAATATTCACTCTATTCCCAGAACACATATCAGACGGATAAAATCATCCTCTTTTTTACTTGCTTATAACCGCTCCGCAGTTTCAGTCAGGAAAGATTTTCTGCACATTTATTTGTGCCTATATACTCTGCTACTTTATCTGTTACTTTATTGCAGATTACCGTATAAGCTGCTCCCAGAACATTGGCACCTATACGAAGTGCTATTGCTGCCGGCATTCCGAAGATCCCTGCTGCAATAGACAACGCTCCAAATGTATTAAATGCAGTCTGCCACGGATATCCTGCTGAATATCCAACTCCGATTCCTCCGATCATTCCAATGTACGGATACATGGATTTAGGAAGTACCAGATACAGCACAATAAACAGCAGACAGCCCACAACATTAAACATTCCTCTGCTCACAGACCTTGGGATACAGTCCTCTGTAAAAGGCAGACATACGGACATACAGGCGATTCCTGCCCACATTGCTCTGGGAAGTCCCAGAAGATTCATAAACAGCATTGCGCTGGATACAATCAGTGTCAGTTTCACATACCATCTGCTTCTTGCTGACTTAAGATCAAATTCCCGGAACAAATCCAGGAAGGTTCTTCGATAGGCTCTGTTTCTCTGGTTCTTATAGAAGACGATCATACAGATCACCATTCCCACCAACAAGCCGATCACACGGAAGGTGTATTCCTTTCCTGTCACATCATAGCCCAGAAGCAGCAAATAGCCCAGAACAAAGGTCGAATGATTGTACATGATCACATTATGACAGCCCAGTATCATCAGCAGTAAAATACACACAGCATTCACTGCAAACGCGGCTAACGGAGGCACTATATTTGCCAGACGGGGTCCTGCCATAAGAATACCGAAGATCCCTGCAATGGAAAGCAGTCCATGTGTTGTCCTGATCCCGAAATCTGCCTGCCGCAGCACAAGCACTGCCAACAGAACAGTAACACCAACTACACTGTTGCTGCTCCCTGTAAGCTTACTGTACATGCTCACCACTGCTACGCAAAAAGCCATAACCAGATACACTTTAAAATTATAGATTAAAATGTGCCGTCTTTTCTCTTTTGGGTCTGTGGTGCTTCTGATCAGCTGTTTGGAGCCGGTCGAACTCAATTGTAATTCCTGATAAAATGTCATGTCTCGTTACCTCTCTTTCGTGAAAATCTATAAAAATTTATGAATTACCTTTTTTAGTAACGAGCACTATACCGCAGTTCCCTCTGTTAGTCAAGACTTAATTATTTTTCCAGGTCTCTTCTGATTATTTCTTCCAGTCTGTCCAGATCCTCATTGTCAGGGTGAGATAACGCCCTGTCAAAATTCTGGATCAGTTCATCCAGGTTTGGTGCATGATCCGGCTTCTCTTTCATCTTTACGTATCTGTCCCTGACTGACTGGGGCATTTTCCCCTGACACATAAATTCTCCCATCACTGTATTACTCTCATCAACAGATTCCTTAACTTTCCCGAGAACCTGTTGGAAATAGGCTTCACTGCCTCCGAAGCCTGCTGTTCCAAACAGAAAGATTTTTTTATTTCTCAGGCCCTTTAACAGTTCAAGTGTTACAGGATCTGCATTCCCTATATCTGTCCAGAATCCAATGTATAATATGTCGGATGAAAGAGCCTTCGCTCCTTCTGTTCCAAAATAATCACAGTTTTCCTCAGGCAATACCTCCCTGATCTTCTCCGCAAGCTTCTTTGTGTTCCCTGTTTTACTGCTGTATATAATCGAGTATCTTTGTATTCCCATGCTGTCTCTTGCTCCTTTTTTGTTTTATGCATTCTCGGAGTCTTCCCTGTTTTTGCTTTTATAAGAAGATTTTTTGTAAAAAAATTCCGAAAATACATTTTTTGTCTGCATTATTTATATTGCTTATTCCTTCCAACTGATACATAATCACATTCGGTCTACCGTAGCCGAATTCGGTAAAACATTTTAAAAATCTTCCTCTGATTCATTTACGGCTCCATCCCGGAACATTTTCAGCAGCTCTTCCAGACTTTCTCTCAGCTTTTCATTCTTATTATACTGAACCAGCACCACTGTAACAATGGCAGACAGGATCATACATCTGCGGATCAGTTTTCGGATGCGGATACATCTCTTTACATCTTTTCTTCCCTTTTCATAGAGTTTCTCTGCCATCCTGTCAGCTCTGGCATCTTTGCAGGCAATATAATCATCAATCACCTGCTTATCCTCCTCACAGATATCCAGATTCTCATACTGACTCCTCAGTTCCTCGAGTTCTGCATTATTCTGTCTGATCACGGTATCTTTGCGGTTGATTCTCTCAGCTGCACTCCGGCTCATTCTCTCTGTTCGTTTACTCATGATAAAAACTCCTTTCATTTATTTTTTATTATTTCCTATTTTAAACTTTTCTCAGGCTTTTCTCAATAAAATATTGAAAACAAAAAGCACCTGCTTTGACAGATGCTTTTTCTCGCTGAATTTAACCGCCTGACTTTATAAGTACTGGCTGAACTCAACCTTCTCTTTATTCGGTCCCTCAATTGTAAAGAACTTTACTCCGTTTTCCCAGAAGGGAAGAAAATGAACGGTATCGTTGGTTGTATTTAATCCTGCCTGATTAATCATTTCATATACTTTTTCAATATCTTTTACATCAATCGCCATATGATCGATGGCACCGGCTTCCATCTTAGCTGCTTTATTCTCATATGTCTCAACAACAAGTGTATTTAATTTCAGAAAAGCAACCTCTTCATCTGCTTCCTCATTTACTGTACGAAAAGCAATTTCAAATCCCAGAGCCTTATAAAAATCAATGGTTGCTTCAATATCATTGGTCGGAATTCCAATATGCTGAATTCCATTAAACTGTTCTTTTAAATTCATTTTCATTTTCCTCCTGAAAGTCAGTTATAATATCCATCTGATGAAAATCATCCAACATATTTATGTATTGTTGCTCTTACAGCTCCAGGTCCTGCAATCATCTCACGGAACATATCCTCAACCTTCTCTCCCACACCATCTTTGTAAAGGTCAGTGAAGAACAGACGCTCATTGGAAAGAATTGGTTTTAACTGATCCTTAAATGTTTCAGGTTTACCTACTACAATATCCTTAAATTGTTCCTGCAGTTCCTCATTCATTGGGTCCGGTGCAAGTTCAAATTTATTTCCTTCATCATCTACACCAAGCATATATCTGAGCCATCCTGCAATTCCCAGCGGAATGGCTGTCAATCTGGAAGCATCTCCGAATTTCTGTACATATGCTTTGATTGTTTCGCCGAAACGGATGCCAACCATCTGAGATACATCTACTGCCAGACGAAGGTTGGTGTCTCCCAGATATTCATTTGGAAAACGATCGTTAAAAAGCTCATCCACAAATGCCTGAGGAGAAAGGATTCCAGGGTCAGCAACTACCGGAAGACCTTCATCATAAGCAATCATACGTGCCATTTTCATCATATCTTCATTTGTATTAAGCATATGCGCAAACAGATCATATCCAAGAACTACTCCCAGCGGACCTGTAGCAGAATGAACCGGATTCAGACATACGGTTACTTTCATACGTTCAGAAAGGTTAACTGTATTTCTGTCTGCCATATATACACCGAAACCTTTTTCCAGAGCCGGACGTCCGTTAGGGAAGCTGTCCTCTATTACCAGATACTGTGGTTTCTCAGCATTGACAAATGGTGCAATGTATGTCTTCTTACCTGTGATCACCGGCTGCATGTTCTCAACACCCAGATTCTCAAGGTCTGCTGCAATCTGCTCGCTTGGACGAGGTGTGATCTTATCGATCATTGTCCATGGAAAAGCAACTACTTTCTCATCGCTTACATAGTTTACAAATCCCTCATCAACAAATCCTGCTTTCTTCCACTCTTCTGTCATTGTCAGTACTGACTCGCGAAGCTTTGCACCGTTCTGTGAGCAGTTATCCATGGAAACCAGTGCGATGGGATATTCGCCGGCTTTATATCTTTCATAAAGCATTGCAACCAGAACTGCCATGGCACCAACTGCTTTATCCGGACCATTCTTGATATCTGCCTCTACAAACGGGAACCATGTTCCGTCAGCTTTCTGTAATGCATAGCCTTTCTCTGTGATCGTAAATGAAACCATCTGCAGGGATTTGCTTGTGAAGATTTCTTTCAGGCGTTTCCACTGTGCTGCATTAGAAGACTGTGCCTTCACTGCTTCCGCAAAAGCTCCGACTACTTTATACTCACGGGTTCCATCCCCATGCAGGATTACACTTAATCCCAGATTGTCATATGGATCATAAATCTTATCTACTACATCATAATCAAAAGTTTCCACACAGGTAATCCCACGGTCCAGCACTCCCTCTTCCAGAAGACCATCTGCAATTCCACCGATGAATACGCGGAAAATATTTCCGATACCAAAGTGAACCCATACCGGATTCTCCTTTGCTTTCTCAGAGGCAGTCTCTACATCATAACCCGGAAGAGCGATTCCCGCCTTTTTCCATGCTTCCTGTTCCTTGATTCCATTGATTGATAATTTCATGTTATATCCTCCTTGTTTGTCTTATTCGATACTTATTGTTTGTTGTTATGTTCTTTACTTACGTTTATATCTTAACTGTAAGTTGAGTATATATCTTTTCTTTTAAAAAATCCATTGACAGAAATTCTAATTTTCAAACAACTTTTTTGTCTATTTTACTATAGTGTGCTGACAAATTGATGTTTCTGATCGTGCCGGATATTTTTATTGTTTTTTTTTCGTTCTATGCTACAATAAAACTGAAACTTAACATTATCTTGTAACATAATCAGGAGAATATTATGAGTGAAAAGGGATTGACCAACATTAGTCTCAAGAAAATAAATAAATCAAAAGTTTACCAGTACATTTACAGAAAAAAAACGACCTCCAAGCTACAGATCGTTCAGGAACTGCAGATGGGTTTATCCACTGTCAGTCAGAACCTGAATCTTCTGGAACAGGAAGGTCTTATTGAAAAAAATGGTTTCTTTGAATCCACCGGTGGAAGAAAGGCAAACGCCCTTCAGATTGTATCAGATTTTAAAATTTCCATTGGCATCGGTATTTTAAAAGGGATGTTTCATATTACTGCTGTAGATTTATATGGAAATGCTTTCTATACAGATACCATTCCGCTTCCATATTCCAACACACCGGATTACTATAAACAGGTTACTGACGCAGTAAAAGAATTCATCTCATCGCGCCAGTATGACAATGACAAAGTTCTTGGCATCTCCATTGCCACACAGGGTATCACATCCCCGGATCATACCACTGTACTATATGGAGATATCATGAATAACGCAGGCATGAAACTGGATGATTTTTCCAGATATCTTCCTTATCCCTGTTATCTGGAACATGATTCGAAATCAGCTGCGTTCCTTGAATTATGGAATCATCCGGAGCTTGACAGTGCTGTTATCATCCTGCTGAACCGAAATCTGGGCGGCGGCATCATTACCAATCATCAGATTCATCAGGGGATCTCCATGCACAGCGGAACTCTTGAACATATATGTATTAATCCCGACGGCCCACTTTGCTACTGCGGCAGCCGTGGCTGCCTGGAAACCTACTGCTCTGCCAATGCACTGGAACAGGCTGCAGGTATTCCTGCCAAAGAATTTTTCCCTCTTCTGCGCGAAAAAAAATCTCCCCAGATCATACAGATCTGGAAAGATTTTTTAAACCATCTGGCATTTGCCATGAAGAATCTTAACCTTGTTATCGATGCACCGATCATCCTCAGCGGATATCTGGCACCTTATTTTACAGAAGAAGATATTGAATATCTGGCAGAGCATCTCCATATAGCCGCACCATTCATACTGGATAAAACACAGATTCTGGTCGGTACCAACGGACAATATACACCGGCGATCGGAGCAGCTCTGCATTATGTAGAGAAATTTATTCAATCCATTTAACTATAGCAATCCTTATAAATAATGCAATCAAGACAGTTCAGCAGAGTGCGAAAGACAAGAAAGATATCTGACGCAGGACTTCACACTATGATGGGCTGGATTGCTTGCATTATTTTATGGAATTGCTATAGATTGCTATAAATCAGATAAGCTTTCTGCTATTCGGTTTATCTGGTAATGTCATTTGGATCAAATTCATCTCAAGTGCGGGTTGCAAATAATTTCTGCGGAATCCATCTCTGGACTTTAACCCCAGTTTTTCCATAAGTGTTTTTCTTGTATAAGGCGTATCATACTCCATGATTTCAAGCATTTTCCTGACAGTTTCTGAAAACTGTTCATTTTCTTCATTCATCTGAAGCGAAATATCTTCCAGAATCCTGTCTATCTGTGACAACATAAACTCTATAAAAATGGTAGATTCTCCTGAAACATGACATCTGGCAATCGCATCATAATATTCATCCTGAAATTTTTCAATCCGACTTTCGATAGGAATAAACTCAAATACAGGTTTCCATTTAGCTAAAATCGCAGTGTGCCATA
Organism: Blautia sp. MSK18_10; assembly: GCF_020553185.1. NCBI lineage: Bacteria > Bacillati > Bacillota > Clostridia > Lachnospirales > Lachnospiraceae > Blautia > Blautia sp. MSK18_10. Next base: position 259,615 of record NZ_JAJCGT010000001.1, read on the forward strand.
ATCTTGCCATTCTTCCATTACCATCAGCAAATGGATGAATAAAGACAAACTCATAATGAAATACACTGCTCATAATCAATGGATGAACACTATTCCTTGATTTCTTCATCCATTCAAACAGTTCATCCATAAGCTGCGGTACAAATTGCGCCGGAGGTGCCATAAAAATACATTCATCTCCATTAAAGACTCCCTCTTCTCCATGGCGAAACTCCCCACATTCTTCCACAAGATATTTTGTCATAATTCCATGAAATTTCTTTAAATCTTTTATACTATAGGGATTAATTTCCGAAAGGCTTTCATACGCAGCATATGCATTTTTTACTTCCTGTATTTCTTTCTGTTCCCCCAGTACAAGCCTGCCATTGATTACATCCCTGACCTGCCCCAGAGAAAGAGAATTCGCTTCTATTTGTGACATGCTCTCGCCACTTAAATCTTACAGATTTTGAAGTGGGAGCTTCCTGCTCAATTGCCCTTCAGGGCAAAGCTAAAACAGGCTATCCCCGCGTGTCCCGCGGTTCTTTTTTATCCGGTTACGGATCTTTTCTGTGCTATTATGCACATTTTTTATATATTCTTTTTCCTTCTTTCAGAATATTGACCGCCGCATTCACATCCCGGTCCATCCGGTTTCCACATTCGCATAGGTATATCCGTTCTGATAATGCCAGCTCTTTCTTCTTATGTCCGCATACGCTGCATATCTTACTGGATGCAAAATATCTGTCTACTTTTATCAGATATTTTCC